>CADCOV010000095.1 GCA_902803185.1 uncultured Eubacteriales bacterium | reverse complement strand
GCCGCCATGCGGAACACTCTGCTCAGGGGCGCCTGCTATTCGATGGCGTCCTTCACTTCTTCTTTGACTTCCTCAGCCTTCTCGCAGGCCTCTGCACAGGCTTCCTCCGCCTTCTCGCAGGCCTCTTCCGCCTTGTCGCAGGCTTCCTCGCTGACCTCGCCGATCTTCTCGGTCACGTCCTTCTTCAGCTCCTCCAGATCCTCAGCGATGTCCTTCTTCAGGGCGTCCAGATCGAACTCCTTGACGTCCTCGACCTTGTCGTCGACCTTCGCCTTGAGCTCATCGACCTCATCCTGGAAGTCCTCGGCGATGTCCTCGCCGCCCTTGCGGATCTTTTCCTTCAGGTCGTCCGCCGCGTCCTTGATCTTGTCGAAGGTGCCGCCGCTCTTCTCCTTCAGGTCACCGAAGACGTCCTGGCCCTTGGCCTTGAGGTCGTCCGCCGCGTCCCTGAGCTTGTCGAAGGTGCCGCCGCTCTTCTCCTTCAGGTCGGCATAGAACGCCTGGCCTTTCTCTCTGACGTCGCTGGCCTTCTCCTCGAACTTGTCGGAGATCTCGACGACAGAACCGTCATCCTTGACGAACTGGATCCTGCACTTGAAGCCGAATGCCGCGACGACGCCGGCAATGATGCCCCACGGCGCGATCACGGTGCCCAGCAGGCCCACGGTCAGCGGGATGTTGACGATGGTCTTCTCTTCCTTGGATACGACGATCTTGGAGACGTTCCCCTTGTTGACGATCTCCTTCATTCTGGTGACCAGGGCATCCTTCTTTTCCTTGACAGACTTGACTTCCCCGCCGTCAACCTGCTCTTCGATGGAGATGATGGCATCCACGACGTTGCCGTCCGCAGCCTCGAGGGCGTCCTTCGCTTCTTTATAGGTGACGCCGGTGCGGTCTCTTACCAGTTCGATTTTTTCCAACGTGATTTCCATAGCTGAACCTCCTGTCCGCAAAACTGTCGCTATAACATGCTTTCACTTTTCAATGATCCGATGTCCATGTGATACGAGAGGTATTCTCGCAGTGCAGCCTGTAACTGTGAGGCGGTGGATTTCTCGAGCGCCACTTTCCGAAAGGCGCTTACAGGCTTTTTCAAAAAGTAATCTATAACCTTAACTATATCAAATCCGGGCTCTAAAATCAATCTGCCCTTGCCCGTTCCCGCGGTTTTCGCTTCGATTTTTTTCGCGCAGTCCCGGCAGATCATCCCGCCGTCCGGGACGCTGAAAAGCGCAGGCTCCGGGGCGCCGCAGCGGGCGCATCGGTCCAGCACCGGCAGGAGCCCGACCTCTGCCAGCAGCTTGACCTCATAGCAGATCAGAAGCGTATCAAAACCGGACTTCCGCTGCTCCAGCTCCGCCAGCACATCCGTCAGGATGCTGAACAGCTTCGGCTGGGGCATCTCCTCCGGCAGCGCCTTGTCCGTCAGCTCCAAGAGGTAGGAGGCGGCCACGTATTTGTCGATGTCCTCCCCCAGCCCGTAGTAGCTCTTCAGGACGTCCGCGCTGTTCAGGTCGAAGTAGTCCTTGTTCTTGTAAAGATCGTAGCGGGCGTAGGTGAAGGGCCGGATCGCCAGGGCCGCCTTGCTCCGGTTGTTCCGCTCCGTGAGGCCCGTGCCCACGCTGATCTTGCCGTATTCCCTTGTGAAGATGAGAAGGATCCGCCGGCCCGAGGCGGCTTTGACCTGCCTGAGCACGATGCCTTCCGTCGTCGTTAACATCTGTCGCTCCGTCCCGCGTCCCTAGTTGTCGCTGTCCGCATAGCCGAAGTTGGCGATGGCCACGTCCGAATCCCGCCAGTTCTCCTTGACCTTGACCCAGAGCCTGAGGTAGACGTGGGTGCCCAGCAGCGCCTCGATCTCCTTGCGGGCGCTCATGCTGATGCCCTTGATCGTGTGGCCCTGCTTGCCGAGGATGATGCCCTTGTGGGACTTCCGCTCGCAGTAGACGACCGCGCCGATCTCCGTCAGGGTCTCCCCCTCCTTGTAGCTCTCGATCTCCACCGCGACGCCGTGCGGCACCTCGTCCTGGAGGTACAGGAGCAGCTTCTCCCGGATGATCTCGCTGACCAGGAACCGCTCCGGGTGGTCGGTGATCATATCCTCCGGGAAGTACATCGGCCCTTCCTCCGCGAACCGCTCCGCGGCGGCGACGACCTCGTCCACCCGCATCCCGTTCAAAGCGGAGGTGCCGTAGATGCCGTCGAAGACGCCGAGCCCGTCGTAGTAGTCGTAGGTGGCCTTGAACGCATCCGGCTCCATCTTGTCGATCTTGTTGATGATGAGGAGCTTCGGGGTCTCCAGGTCTTTGATCATGTCCAGGATGAACTTGTCGCCCTTGCCCTTGTCCGGCGCGCTGTCCACCAGGAAGAGGATCACGTCCACCTCCTTGAAGGTGTTCACCGCCATCTGGGTCATGGCGCTGCCCAGCTTGTTGTGGGCCTTGTGGATGCCCGGCGTGTCGATGAAGACCAGCTGGCAGCCCTCGTCCTCCTCGGTGGCCGGACGGGTGTAGATGCCCCGGATGCTGTTCCTCGTGGTCTGGGGCTTATCCGTGGTGATGGCGATCTTCTCGCCCAGTATGCAGTTCAAAAGCGTGGATTTTCCGACGTTCGGTCTTCCGATGATGCCGACGAATCCTGATTTCATATTACCTCTCCAATCTGAATCCTTCCGGGAGCAAAGCTGACAGTTTCGTGACGGTCAGATGATCCTCATCGCTGCCCCAGACCACCCTCAGGTCCGGTGCGAACTCGTAGAGGAACTGGCGGCAGATGCCGCAAGGGGTCACCGCCCCCTCCTGGGAGACCACGGCGATGGTGTCGAACTCCGTCACCCCCTCGGAGACGGCCTTCACGCAGGCGGTCCGCTCCGCGCAGATCGCCGCCGGGTAGGAGCTGTTCTCCACGTTGCACCCGGTGAACACCCTGCCGTCCTTCGCCAGCAGCGCCGCCCCCACCTTGAACCGGGAGAACGGCGAAAAGCTGTAGCCCATGGCCTTCTTCGCCATCCGATACAATTCTCTGTCGTCCATGTATAGATACCCTCTATCTGGTGAGTCCTAACTCGCTCATCACTTCTTCTTCCCGCGCCCGCATCTCCTTCTTGTCCTCCTCGGCCTCATGGTCGTAGCCCAGAAGGTGCAGCACGCTGTGGGTGAACAGGTAGATGATCTCCCGCTCGTAGCCGTGGCCGAACTCCTCCCCCTGCTCCTCGGCGACCTCTCTGCAGATCACCACGTCGCCCAGGGAATACTCCAGGTCCTCCGGCAGGTCGGCGAGGTCGTCGAACTGCGGGAAGCTCAGCACGTCCGTCACCCGGTCGATGCCCCTGTACTCGGCGTTGAGGGCTTTGATCTCCTCCTTGCCGACAAAGCTCACAGAGAGCTCGGCCAGGTCCGCCAGTTCCCCGGTGATCCCCTCGCCCTCGAGGCAGATCGCCGCCGCTTTCTCCATGGTGGTGAGGATCTCCCGGGTCACCACGCCGTCCTCTTCGAAATAGATGGTCATCGATCTCTCCTGTTCCAATTGTTGTTATTGTTATTGTTTCCGCCGTTGCCGCGGGTGTAGACGCCCCGCCGGGCGCCCCGCTCCTCGCTCTCCTCCGGGTGCTTCTTCTCGTACTGGTCGTAGGCGCTGATGATGCGCTTGACCATCTCGTGGCGGATGACGTCCACCTCCCTCAGGTAGCAGAACTCGATGCCCTCCACCTTCTTGAGGATCTTCTCCGCCTCCACCAGGCCGCTCTTCCGGCCCCGCGGCAGGTCGATCTGGGTCACGTCGCCGGTGACCACCACCTTGGACCCGAAGCCCATACGGGTCAGGAACATCTTCATCTGCTCCCGGGTGGTGTTCTGGGCCTCGTCCAGGATGATGAAGGCGTTGTCCAGGGTCCGGCCCCTCATGTAGGCCAGCGGCACGACCTCGATGGTCTCCTTCTCCTTGAGGCGCAGGGCGTTGTCCCGGCCCAGGATGTCGTACAGCGCGTCATAAAGCGGCCGCAGGTACGGGTCCACCTTGTCCTGCAGGTCGCCCGGCAGGAAGCCCAGGTTCTCCCCCGCCTCCACCGCCGGCCGCGCCAGCACGATCTTCTGCACTTCCTTGTTCTTGAAAGCGGTCACCGCCATGGCCACCGCCAGATAGGTCTTGCCCGTGCCCGCCGGCCCGATGCCGAAGACCACGTCGTTCTTCCGGATGGCGTCCACGTACTTCTTCTGGCCCACGGTCTTGGCCTTCAGCGGCCGCCCCTTGCTGGTGAAGCAGATGATGTCCCGGCTGATGTCGCTGTCGTTATAGGAGGTGCCCTCCTTCTTCAAAGCGATGACGTAGCCCACCTTCTGCTTGTCCAGGTGGTCGCCGGTCCTGAGGATGTCCATCAGCTCCTCGATGATCCCCGCGGCCAGCTCCACGTTCTCCCCCCGGATCAAAAGCTCGTTGTCCCGCTGGAAGATCTCCACGCCGGCCCCCTGGCTGATCAGATCCAGATGGCTGTCCATACTGCCGAACAGGTCCGCCCTGTCGATGTCGTCGTAAATGGTGATGCGGCGGAATTCCGCATTCTCACCGCTGTTCTCAAATCCTTTGTTTTCCGTCGTCTTGTTTTCCGTCGTCAAATGAACCTCCGCCGGCTCCCTGCCGGCTGTGACTGAAGCGCCCTCGCGGGCGGGTGGTGCGGCGCGGTGAACGATGCCCCGCATTGCGGGCAGCCGCGCGCCCGGAACGCCCTCGCGGGCGAAGTGCCTATTTGATGTTATTATACTGTTTTTGGGGCGGCGGCGCAACTGCGGCGGGCGGCTCCGCCGAAAAATGCGGGTGCGGGGGGGATCAGCGCTGATTTGCCGGAAACCCGGATTTTCGGCGGAAAACCGGGTGCCAAAGCCCGGTGATATGCCGTCCTGCGGGTGGTTTGACGCCGATTTTTTTGATATGGAGCTTTTCAGCGCTGATTCTACGGATTTCGCTTTTTTCGGCGGGATCCGAGTGCCTTCTCCGCCGAAAATCCGGCGAACAAAATAATCAGCGCTGATTTCCGGAAAAACGGGATTTTCGGCGTCGACCATCGGCGCTCATGGCCAAAATCTGCAAAAACCGCCTTTCTGGCATCATATAAATCGAAACCCGGTTTTTGGACATGGAAACGCACGCATTTCCCTTCCGAACGCCGTCTGGTCCCGGATCCCATGTCCAAATCCGGAAAACCCTCCTGTATGATGCCAGCTTCGTGGAAAACCAAAATTTGGACATGGGAAGCAGCCCTTCCATGTCCAAATCGGAGATTCCACCCTAATTTGATGCCAATTTCACCGAAAAACGGAATTCCGGACATCGGCGCCCCGCCGCCGCCCCACCCGCGGGCACAGAAAAAGAGCGGTCCATCGGACCGCTCTTTGGATCTGCTGCTATGCAAGGAAGCTCATGACGACCTTTCTGACGGCGTTGCCATCGGCCTTGCCTTTGGTCTTGGCCATGACCGGGCCCATCAGTTTGCCCATGTTCTGCTTGCCGCCTTCGATGCC
This sequence comes from uncultured Eubacteriales bacterium, assembly GCA_902803185.1. Classification (GTDB taxonomy): domain Bacteria; phylum Bacillota; class Clostridia; order Peptostreptococcales; family Anaerovoracaceae; genus Eubacterium_B. The sequence continues at coordinate 2,299 of CADCOV010000095.1, read as the reverse complement.
GAGTGCGGCGGCAGTCTCCTTGACGATCGCGAGGATCTCTTCTTCGGAGAGCTGCTCAGGCAGATACTTCTGGAGGATCGCCATTTCGGCTTTATATGCGTCTGCCAGGTCTGTTCTTCCTGCTTTTTCAAAATCGGCGAGAGCATCAGCACGCATCTTGACTTGCTTGGCTAAGATGACCTGCACACCGGCGTCATCCAGCTCTTCGCGTTTGTCGACCTCGTACTGCTTGACAGCAGCGCGGGCGAGACTGATTGTGTTCTTGGCGATCTCATCGCGGGCCTTGAGCGCCGCCTTGAAATCAGCCATCAACTGCTCCTTGAGCGTCATAAAATCACTTCTCTCTCGAAAAATTAGTACTTCCTGGCTTTCTTTCTAGCTGCCTCGGACTTCTTCTTCCTCTTGACGCTTGGTTTCTCGTAGTGCTCTCTCTTTCTGATCTCGGCCATGACGCCGTCTCTGGCGCATGATCTCTTGAATCTCTTAAGAGCGCTCTCCAAGCTTTCGTTTTCTCTGACGATTACCTGTGCCATATCCTGAATCACCTCCTGCCTTTACTGAATGATAGCAGTGAACAGTCTAGCTGCAACAGGAGTATTATACCCCCAATTTTGGTCTCGGGCAAGAAGTTTTTTGCGGATTTCGGGATCAGCCCGGTGGCCACAACATCTTGCGCTTGCCGAGGATGTGGAAGTGCAAGTGCTTGACGGTCTGGAAGGCATCCTCGCCGTTGTTGCTCACGACGCGGTAGCCGTTCTCCAGGCCGAGGCCTGCCGCGATCTCCCGGATCTTCAGCATCGCATGGCCCATCAGGTCCTTGTCTTCCTCCGTCAAAGCATCCAGCGATTCGATGTGCTTCTTCGGGATGAGCAGGACGTGGACAGGCGCCTGCGGGTCCAGATCGTGGAAGGCGATCAGCTGATCGTCCTCGTACGCGATGTTGGACGGGATCTCATGATTCGCGATCATGCAGAAAATGCAGTCAGCCATCTAGTATCACTCCTTTCATGCCGTCTTTGTATACCTCTTCGAGCTTCACGGTGCAAAGCTCGTTCAGCAGCGTTTCCGGGCCCTCGCAGTATACCCGGATGTAGTTGTCCGTGTAGCCGGAAAGGAGTTTCCCCTTCCGCTCCTCGAACAAAACCTGCCTCTCCGCGCCGCGGCACTTCTCCCGGAAGTGCCGGGACACGTCCTCCGCCTTGCGCGCAAGGCGGGCGGCGCGGTCTGCTTTGACCGGGTCAGGCACCTGGTCCGGCCGCTCCGCGGCCACGGTGCCCCGCCGCTTGGAATATTTGAAGGCGTGGACTTTGACGTATTCCGCCTCCTCCGTCATGCGGAGGGAGTCCTCGAAGTCCTCCTCCGTCTCGCCCGGGAAGCCCACGATGATATCCGTGGAGAGCCCGTAGAGGGGATCGAAGGCGCGGAGGGCTTTGACGATCTCCAGGTATTCGGCCCGGTCGTAGCGCCGGTGCATCCCGGCGAGCACGCTGTCCGCGCCGCTCTGGATGGACAGGTGCAGGTGCGGGCAGAGCTTTTTGTATTTGGTGAGGCCGGCGGCGTAGGCCGCATCGATGACCGTCGGCTCCAGGGAGGACAGCCGGATGCGGAACCGGTACGGCAGCGCGTCCAGCCGGGCGATCAGCGGCTCCACGCCGCTGAGCCCCAGGTCCTTGCCGTAGAGGGCGGTGTTGATCCCGGTGAGGACGATCTCCTTGAAGCCCTGCTCCAGGAGGCCCGTCACCTCGGTCACGATCTCCTCCGGATCCCGGCTCCTGACCCGTCCCCTGGCGTAAGGGATGATGCAGTAGCTGCAGAAGCGGTCGCAGCCCTCCTCGATCTTGATGTAGGCCCGGGTCCGGTCCTCCATGCCGGTGATGATGCCGTCGGAGTGGTAGGCGCCCCGGTCCTGCTCAGGAAGGTCGATGTCTCTCGCCTCCAGCCGCGCCGCCACGATCTCCGGCAGCCGCTGTTTGTCCCGGTTCCCGATGACCAGGTCAACGCCCTCGATGGCGTTGACCTCCTCCGGGTCCGTCTCCGCATAGCAGCCGGTCACCGCGATCAGCGCCGCCGGGTTCAGCCGGTGGGCCCGGCGGATGAACTGCCGGGACTTGCGGTCCGCCAGGTTGGTGACCGTGCAGGTGTTCACCACGTAAACATCCGCCGCCTCGGTCTCCTCCCCGATCAGGTAGCCCGCCGCCGCGAAGCGCTCCTTCAGCGCCTCGGTCTCATATTGGTTCACCTTGCAGCCCAAGGTGTGAAATGCGATCTTGATCTGTTCCATGCCGCTATTATACCATAG
>CADCOV010000094.1 GCA_902803185.1 uncultured Eubacteriales bacterium | reverse complement strand
CACGGAGGACTGATAGCTGTCGTTCACCACCAGGACCTCGGCCCCGGCCGGCAGCTGTTTCAAGGTCTCCAGCGCCCGCTTGTTCGGACTGCGCTTCAGGTGGATGACCTTGTTGAAGTCGTCGATGTGGGCCCAGAGCACGTTGTAGAGGGACTCGGCATAGACCAGATAGGCGTCAGCCTCCAGCTTCATTCCCGGCTTGAGCTCGTTGACATAGACCGTCTCCAGATCGATGTAGTCCTCGAAGACCGCCTGGATGCCGTTCAGCATGAATTGGATCGCCTCCGGATTTCTCCGGTTGCGAAAGATGACGATGACTTTTTTCATATATTCTCCTTTGGAGCAGCACCTGCTCCGCTTCGATTATACTCCTGCATTTTGGTCAAAACAAGAATAAGGGGATGAAATGGGACAATCCCACATAGAAAGTGGGGGATGAAATACAGAGGGAAAAGCAGTATAATATACGTGGTATGCAGATTTGCAGCCATTGCCAGTGAATAAGGAGGGTACCATGAGAGTTTTTATCAGTGCAGACATTGAAGGCATCACCGATGTCACCTGCTGGCCGGACACCGAGAAGGGCAGCATCTCCTATGACAAAGCAGCCGCGCAGATGACGGCGGAGGTGGCGGCGGCCTGCCGGGGCGCCCTGAAGGCGGGCGCGGATGAGGTCGTGGTCAGAGACGCCCACGATTCCGCCATGAACATCGATCACAAGGGACTGCCGCGGGGCGTCAAGCTGATCCGGGGCTGGGCAAGCGGCCTCTGTTCCATGATGACCTCTGTGGAGGATGGTTTTGATCTCTGCTTCATGGTCGGCTATCATTCGCCGGGCTACAGCGACGGCAACCCGCTGGCCCACACCATGACCCATACCGGGATCATGAAGACCCTGCTGAACGGCCGGATCATGTCCGAGATGGAATACAACGGCCTCTATGCGGCCAGACACGGCGTGCCTCTTGGCCTCGTGACCGGCGACAAGGCCCTCTGCGAGCTGGGCAAGGAGATCTTCCCGGCGCTCCACACCGTGGCGGTGAAGGAGGGCAACAGCTCGGCGACATATAACATGCATCCGGACGATGCGGTGGACGCCATCGAGGAAGAGGCCTTCAAGACCGTCAAGGCCGCGATGGAAGGACAGATCAAACCGATCGAAGTGCCGGAGTGGTTCGAACTCAGCATCCAGTTCAAGGAGTTCGCCAAGGCCCAGGACGCGGCCAGATATCCGGGCGCGTTCCAGATCGATGCCCATACCGTCGGGTTCGAGACCCACGATGCGGACGAACTGTTCACCGCTTATACTTTCATGCACTGATCGCTAAGGAGAAGATATGTTAGGAATCATCGGCGGCATGGGACCTGCCGCATCGGATCTGTTCTATGAGATGATCACGGAGAAGACCCACGCCCACTCGGATCAGGAGAACCTGGATCTGGTTTTGATCAGCCGGGCCTCCATGCCGGACCGCACCGGCGCGATCCTGTCCAAAGACCCGGCACGGATCGAGGACGTGAAGGGCCGCCTCCTGAGGGACGCCAAGTCCCTGGAGGCCATGGGCTGCGGCGCCATCGCCGTGACCTGCAACACCGCCCACTACTTCATCAACATGATCGAGGACCAGGTGGGGATCCCCTTCGTCCACATGATCCGGGAGACCGCGAAGCGCCTGCAGGACACCAACCCGGGCGCAAGGATCGCGATCCTCGCCACCGACGGCACCATCCGGACCGGCCTCTATCAGGACGAGTTCGAAAAGCACGGGATCGAGGCCTACACCCCGACGCCGTCCACCCAGAAGCTGGTCATGAGCGAGATCTATAACTACATCAAAGGCGGCTATTTTGCCAACGCCGAGATGTGGGGCGTCATCGAGACGGAGATCCGGGAGATGGGCTGCGACGGCGCCATCCTGGCCTGCACGGAGCTGTCCGTGGTGAAGAAGGAGCTGAAGCTGGACGACTACTATTTGGATCCGATGGAGGTCATGGCGGACCGCTGCATCGAGATCTTCCGGGGGAAGGGAGAGATCAAATGAGGTTCGTGATCCAGAGAGTCCGGGAAGCCGCCGTCCGGGTGGAGGGCGAGACCATCGGTGAGATCGGCCTCGGCTTCGTGGTTTTGATCGGCGTGTCCCAGGAGGACGACGAGGCGGTGGCGGACAAGATGGTCGCCAAGCTGCTGAAGCTGCGGATCTTCGAGGATGAGAACGGCAAGACCAACCTGGACATCGACACGGTGCAGGGCCAGCTCCTGCTGATCAGCCAGTTCACCCTGTACGCGGACTGCCGCAAGGGGAACCGGCCGAGCTTCGTGAACGCGGGCGGCCCTGAGATGGCGGACGCCCTGTATCAGTACATCATCGGAAAATGCCGGGAGGCCCTTGGCGAAGGCCGGGTGGCCATCGGCTCCTTCGGCGCGGACATGAAGGTGAGCCTGGTGAACGACGGACCGTTCACCGTCATCCTGGACAGCGCCGACCTGAATCTGAAATAGGAGGCCTATGCGCACCGACGGATTGGGAGAGTACAGCAGCTTCGGCGAAAGACATCCGGCCGTCACGACGGTCTATTTCGCCCTTGTGATCGGGATCACGATGTTCTCGGGGTCCCCTCTGTTTCTGCTGCTCTCCTTTCTGTGGGGCTTCGCCTACGAGGTGATCCTGAAGGGGAAGAAGAGCGTCCGGGGGACCCTGATCCTCGCGGGGGTGATCCTCCTCATGAGCGGCCTCATCAACATGTTTTTCACCCACAACGGCAGCACCGTCCTGTTCTACATGGGGACCAACCGGGTGACCCTGGAGGCCCTGCTGTACGGCTGGTACATGGCCCTGATGATCATCGCGGTGATCGTCTGGTTCAGCTGCTGCGGGGTCATACAGACCTCCGACAAACTCATCTACATCTTCGGCCGGTTCGCCCCGGTGCTGGGCCTCACCGTCTCCATGATCTTCCGGTTCATCCCGCTGCTCAGGCATCGGTTCTCGGAGATCGAGGCGGGACAGAAGGCCATGGGGCGGGGCGAGCTCACGCAGCCGGTGAAGCGGCTGCGCCAATTCGCCAAGGAGGTCTCCATCCTGATCTCCTGGTCCCTGGAGGCCTCCATCGAGAGCGCCGATTCCATGGCGGCCAGGGGCTACGGCCTCAAGGGGCGCACCAGCTTCCATCTGTTCCGGTTCGAGAAGCGGGATCTCTTCCTGCTGCTCCTGGTCCTCGCGGCGTCGGCCGCGGCGGCGGGAGGGCTCATCGCCGGAGCGTTCCGATTCTATTTCTATCCTGAGATCCGCCCTGTGGCGCCGGCCCTTTCGCCGGTGGTGAAGGCCGGTTCTCTGGCCTGCTTTGTCCTTCTGCTGTCGATCCCGGCAGCCATCGATCTTCTGGGAGAATACCAATGGAAAAGATCCGAATCTCAGATCTGACATTTCAATATCCGCTGGCGGACCACCCGGCCCTCTCCCACGTGGACCTTTCGATCGGTGCCTCGGAGTTCATGGTGCTCTGCGGCAAATCCGGCTGCGGCAAATCCACCCTGCTCCGCCACCTGAAGAAGAGCCTGGCCCCTTACGGGGAACGGTCCGGCGCAGTATACGTGGACGGCGTCTCCGTAGAGGAGACCGACGACCGGGTGGGGGCGGCCTCCGTGGGCTTCGTCCAGCAGAACCCGGACAACCAACTGGTGACCGACAAGGTCTGGCACGAGCTGGCCTTCGGCCTGGAAAACCTGGGCCTGCCGAACCCGGTGATCAAGCGCCGGGTGGCGGAGATGGCCTCCTACTTCGGTATCCAGAACTGGTTCCGCCGCAGCGTGGCGGAGCTTTCCGGCGGCCAGAAACAGCTTTTGAACTTAGCGTCCGTCATGGCGATGCAGCCGGACCTTCTGGTGCTGGACGAGCCGGCTTCCCAGCTGGACCCGATCGCGGCGGCGGACTTTCTGAATACGGTATATAAGATCAACCGGGACCTGGGGACCACTGTGGTGATCTCCGAGCACCGGCTGGAGGACGTGTTCCCGATGGCGGACAGAGTCATCGTCATGGACGGCGGCAGCATCCTGACCCAGGGGACCCCGTCGGAGGTGGGAAGAGCGCTGGAGGTCTGGAGGGACGGCGCCCCGCACCCGATGTATTTCGGCATGCCGGCGGTCATGAAGGCCTTCCCGGCCTCCGTGATGGAAAAGAGAGAGGCGGAGGGCCTCTCCCTTCCGCTGACCCTGAGAGAGGGGCGGCTCCTGGCGGAGGAGCTGCTGGCGGGGCGGGAGATCCCCGAGGCGGAGGAAGCCCCGGAGACGGCGCCGCGGCGCAGGCTCTTCGAGAAGGACGACCGGGACGCCGCAGTCTCGATCAAAGACCTCTGGTTCCGCTACTCGAAGGAGAGCAGCGACGTGCTGAGGGGCCTCACCTTCACCATCGAGAAGGGGAAGGTCCACTGCCTGCTGGGCGGCAACGGCAGCGGCAAGAGCACCCTGCTCAAAGCCCTGGCGGGGATCGTGAAGCCCCAGAGAGGGAAGATCCTGAAGGCGGAGGGTCTCACCATGGCCCTGGTGCCGCAGGACCCGCAGGCCCTGTTCACCGAGATCCTCGTCGAGGACGAGATGCTGGAGGGCATGGCGTACCTGCCGCTCTCCGATGAAGAGAAGGTGGCGCGGACCGAGGAGCTCCTCGCTTTGATGGAGATCGAACACCTCCGGAAGGCGAACCCTTACGACCTCTCCGGCGGCGAACAGCAGCGGCTCGCGATCGGCAAGGTCATGGGCCTGAAGCCCGACATCCTGCTGCTGGACGAGCCGACCAAGGGCCTGGATCCGTTCTTCAAGCGCACCATGGGCGGGATCTTACGGCAGCTGGCGGAGCAGGGCGTGACGGTCCTGATGGTCAGCCACGACATCGATTTCTGCGCCCGGTACGGCGACATCTGCGCCATGTTCTTCGACGGGGAGATCACCTCGGAGGGCAGCGCCAGAGAGTTCTTCCGGGGCAACAGCTTCTATACGACGACGGCGAACAAGCTGGTCCGCAGGTGGCGGAATGACATCATCCTGAGCGAGGAGGTGGCGGCGTGGCTGGAAACCGTTCTCTGACCCAGTATGAGGCGGCCTCCCGCAAACGGCTCGGCGTCTCCGCGGTGATCATCCTCGGGGTTCTGCCGGCCCTCATCGCCCTCGGGGCCTTCGTCCTGGGACAGAGGTGGTACCTGCCGCTTTCCCTGGCGATGCTGGTCCTCATCATGGCGCCGTTTTTCATGATGTTCGAGCGGCGGCGGCCGAAGGCCCGGGAGATCGTTTTGATCGCGATGATGAGCGCCGTGACCGTGGTGTCCCACCTGTTCTTCCACGTGGTGATCCCGATCCAGATCGGGACCGCCCTCGTGATCATCTCCGGGATCTCCCTGGGGCCGGAGGCGGGATTCCTGATCGGCGCACTCTCTCGTTTTATCGTAAACTTCTATTTAGGACAAGGCGTCTGGACCCCGTGGCAGATGTTCTGCTGGGGCATCCTGGGATTCCTGGCAGGCCTGTGCTTCAACAAAGGCAGCCTGGACCAGGTGAACTCCCGCTCCTTCAAGGCGGTGATGGGCCCGGT
>CADCOV010000093.1 GCA_902803185.1 uncultured Eubacteriales bacterium | reverse complement strand
GAGATCACCGGGCAGGGCGAGAAGACCGTGGTGATCCTCCAGGGCTGGGCCACCAGCGTGCCGGTCTACCGGCGGATGGCGGCTTTGCTGGAGGAGAAGTACCGGGTGGTGCGCTTTGATTTTCCGGGATTCGGCGCCAGCGAGGAACCGCGGGAGCCGTGGAACGTCAAGGCCTACACCGACTTCTTCATCAAATTCATGGAGGCCCTCGGGATCCGGGAGGCCACCCTGGTGGGCCACTCCTACGGCGGCAGGGTGATCCTGAAGCTGGCGGAGTACGACCGGCTTCCGTTCACGGTCGAGCGGATCGTGCTGGTGGACGCTGCGGGCCTGGTGGCGGAGAAGACCGCCGCCCAGAAGGCCAAGATCCGCCGCTACAAGCTGCTGAAGAAGATCGCCTATTCCAAGCTGGTCTACGATTTCTTCCCGGATCTGGTGGACGACTGGCAGAGCCGCCAGGGCTCCGATGACTACAGGAACGCCTCGCCGATCATGCGCCAGGCTTTGGTCATGGCGGTGAACGAGGACCTGTCCCACTGCCTGCCGAAGATCCCGCAGGACGTGCTTTTGATCTGGGGCGAGGACGACGACGCGGTGCCTCTCGCGCTGGCGGAGAAGATGGACCGGCTGCTGCCTCAGTCCGGGCTGGTCGTGATCAAGGGGGCGGGCCACTTCCCGTTCCTCGAGCAGCCGGAGGCCTTTGACCGGGTCTTCCTGAGATATTTCGGATTGGGAGAAGAGAAATGAGCTTACTTTTCTGGATCGGACTTGTGCTGAACGCGGTGACGCTGTGGTACGTACTGCGCTATAACATGCACATGTTCCAGCTGAACACATATATGAACAATGAGCAGCGGGTCTGGCTCTCCCGGAACTGGAAGAAGGAGGGCGTCCTGATCCTGCTGGCGGTGCTGGGGCTTTTGACGTCGCTGACGAACAGCGTCGTCGCTGCGGTCCTCTACTGCCTGCTGGCGGGCTTCGTGCTCTACTACTTCCGCTTCCTGAAGCGCTACCACACCAAGATCACCCTGAAGTTCACCACCAGGACCAAGCGTATGATCGCCACCGACCTGGTGCTCTGCGCTGTCGCCCTGGGCCTCACGCTCTGGCTGGCCGGGCCGCGCTGGATGTGGCTCGCCTGCGGGCTCCTCATCCTCGGGCAGATGGTGCTCCTCATGGCCGCCAACGTGATCAACCAGCCGATGGAGAAGGCGGTCAAGCAGCACTACATCGACGACGCCATGCGGCTCCTGGCGGAGAAGCCGGACATGAAGATCATCGGCATCACCGGAAGCTACGGCAAGACCTCGGTGAAGCACTACCTGTACACCCTGCTGCGGCAGCACTTCGACGTCCTGATCACGCCGGGCAATTTCAACACGCCGATGGGCGTCGTCATCACCGTCAGGGAACACCTGAGGCCGAAGCACCAGATCTTCCTCTGCGAGATGGGCGCCCGCTACGTGGGCGAGATCAAAGAGATCTGCGACATCGCCCATCCGGACATGGGCATCATCACCTCCATCGGGCCGCAGCACCTGGACACCTTCGGTTCCATCGAGAACGTCACGAAGACCAAGTTCGAGCTGGCGGACGCCCTGCCTGAGGGCGGCCTGATCCTGCTGAACGGCGACAACGAATACATCCGCGAGAACAGCGGCAAATACAAGGACAAGGTCTTCTTCAGCACCGATGGGGGCGAGGAGGGGTACACGGCCACGGACATCAAAGTCTCCTCCGCCGGCACCACCTTCACGATCCACGCCCCGAGCGGTGAGAGCTGCGCCTTCCGCACCCGCCTGGTGGGCAAACACAACGTCATCAACATCACCGGCGCCATCGCCTGCGCCCACATCCTGGGCGTGCCGCTGGAGGAGCTCCGCATCCCGGTCCAGAAGCTGCAGCCGGTCTCCCACCGGATGGAGATGAGCGAGCGGGGCGGCGCCACCATCATCGACGACTCCTATAACTCCAACCCGATCGGCTCGAAGGCGGCGGTGGAGACCCTGGCTTTGTTCGAGGGCACCCGCATCCTGATCACCCCGGGCATGGTGGAGCTGGGCGAGGACGAGGAGCGCTACAACTACCTGCTGGGCACCTACGCGGCGGACTGCTGTGACTACATCGCTTTGGTGGGCAAGAAGCACACTAAGCCGATCCTGAAGGGCATCCTGGACAAGGGCTTCCCGGAATCGAAGGTCCAGGTCTTCCGCAGGGTGGAGGACGCCATGGCCTACGCCAACAAGCTGAACACCAGGGATCACAAGTACATCCTGATCGAGAACGATCTGCCGGATAACTATTAGAGGGTATCGTATGAAGACAAAGGTCGCCGTCATGTTTGGCGGCAAGAGCGTGGAGCACGAGGTCTCCGTGATCTCGGGCATCCAGGCGCTGATGAGCATGGATACGGAAAAGTATGACTGCATCCCGGTCTACATCAGCAAGGAGAACTATTTCTATATCGGAGAGGACTGCGGCAGGATCGAAGCCTACCGGGACCTCAAGGCTTTGATCGCGAAGTCCAGGCGGGTCATCTTCGTCAACGAGGGCGAGGATGTGTTCCTGATGCCTTACGAGACGAAGCGCTTCGGCAGGAAGCCGGAGAAGATCCGCATCGACGTGGCCTTCCCGGTGGTCCACGGCACCAACGAGGAGGACGGCGCCCTCCAGGGCTACCTCAAGACGCTGGGGCTCCCGTTCGTGGGCCCGGACGTCACCTCGGCGGCGGTGGGCATGGACAAATACATCCAGAAGATGATCCTGATGGACAACGGCGTGCCGGTCCTGGACTGCCTCCGGTTCTTCCTTTCGGACTACAGCGACGCGGCTGCCATCGTCCGCAGGGTGGAGGAGAAGCTGGGCTACCCGGTCATCGTCAAGCCGGTGAACCTGGGCTCCAGCGTGGGCATCGGCATCGCCAGGAACGGGGAGGAGCTCCTGCGCCGCATCGACGACGCCTTCCTCTACGCGGAGGTCATCATGGTGGAGCACGCCATCAGCGAACTCCGTGAGATCAACTGCTCGGTCCTGGGGGACACCGACCACGCGGAGGCCTCCGAGTGTGAGGAACCGCTCCACACCAAGGACATCCTGAGCTACGAGGACAAATACATGAGCGGCGGCGGCAAGTCGGGCAGCAAATCCGGCGGCACCAAGTCCCAGGGCATGGCCAGCGTCAGCCGGAAGATCCCGGCGGACCTCACCCCTGAGATGCGGGAATACGTCCGGGAGATGGCGGTCCGGGCCTTCCGGGCGCTGGGCTGCTGCGGCGTCGCCCGCATCGACTTCATGATCGACGGCGAGACCGGCAAGCTCTGGTTCAACGAGATCAACACCATCCCGGGCTCCCTGGCCTTCTACCTGTGGGAGCCGCTGGGCGTGCCGTACAAGGAGCTGCTGGACCGCATGATCCGCCTGGCCTTCAAGCGCCAGCGCACGGAGGACAGCCTGACCTTCACCTTCGACACCAACATCCTGGCCAACGCCTCCCTGGGCGGCAGCAAGGGCAGCAAAACAAAACCGCAGCAGTAGCGGCGGGAAAGGAGAGCAAGATGATCGATTATGAGAAGCCGATCCCCTTCGGCGGAGACGGCGAACCGTACAGCGAGAAAGCATTCATAGACTCCCCGCTGATCCCGGTGGAGGAGAGCGAGCGCATCGAGATCGCGATGCAGTACCCGGTGCTGGGCTGCAAAAACGCGGAGACCCGGTGCCTGGGCCGGAAGGAAGCGGTGGAGCGCCTCTATCAGGCGGCAGCGCTGCTGCCGGAGGGCTATCGGTTCCGGATCTGGGATTTCTGGAGGCCGTTCGCCCTGCAGGCGGAACTCTTTGATTTCTACAAGCCGGCGATCGTCGCCCAGTTCCATCTGGAGGACATGCCGGAGGAGGAGCTGCACCGGTTCATGAACCAGTTCGTCGCCCGGCCGAACCCGGACCCGGACTGCCCGCCGGGACACACCACCGGCGGCGCCATCGACCTCACGATCGTGGGGCCGGACGGCAAGGAGCTGGAGATGGGGACCGCCTTCGACGCCTTCTCCGACCTGACCCACGCGGCCTACTTTGAGCGGGAGGAAGCGGCGGGGCTGCCGCATGCGGACGAGATCCGGAAGAACCGCCGGCTCCTGTACAACGTCATGACGGCGGCGGGCTTTGCCGGCATCACCTCCGAGTGGTGGCACTTCTGCTTCGGCGAGCGCTGCTGGGCGGAGAAGATGAAGCACCCTGCGGTCTACCGGGGGATCTTCGAATACGAATAGGAAACAAAAAGAGACTGCAGCGCGGCAGTCTCTTTTTTCGTCTCATGGATCGGCGGATAGCCTTATAGCGTCGGCAGCTTCTCCAGCTTGACCCGCCAGTTGATGATCCGCGGGGTCACCAGGCCGTCGAACTGGATGGTGTAGGTGCCTTTGTCCGGATCGATGTCGGTGATCATGCCGGTGCCGAAGATCACGTGGCGCACCCGGGAGCCGATCGGGTAGAGGCTCTCCTCGTCGCCCCGGAGCAGCTTCTGGTCCGTGAGGCCGATCATGCGGCGGGCGTCTTTGATCAGGGTGTCGGACGGCTCGTGGTCGTATTCCAGGAGCCCGTCGTCCACGTCCAGCAGGAAGCGGGACGGGTAGCGCGGGGAGCCATCCAGGTTGCGGCCCTCGGCGGTGGTGAGGAACAAAGCCTTCTCCGCCCGGGTCATGGCCACGAAGGCCAGGCGCCGCTCCTCCTCCATGCCCGGCAGGGTGTTGGTGCGGCGGGTCGGGAAGGTGCCCTCGTTCAGCGCGCAGAGGAAGACGTACGGGAACTCCAGGCCCTTGGCGGCGTGGATGGTCATGAACTTGACCTTGTCGCCGGTGTCCGCCGCGTCGCTGTTGGTGAAGAGGGCCACGTGGGCCAGGTAGTAGGCGATGTCGCACTCCTCGCCGCAGCTGACCTCGAAGTCGAAGATGGACTGCTTGAGCTCCGCCAGGTTATCGAGGCGGGTCTGGCTGCCCTCGGTGCGGAGCATCTTCTCGTAGCCGCTGCGGTCCAGGACGGAGGAGAGGACCTCGGAGACCGGGATCCCGGAGAGGTCGCCGGTGAACTGCTCCACCAGCTGGATGAACTCGCCCGCGCCGGTGCCCCGGAAGGCCTCGCTGTCCGCCATGTGGAGCAGAGCCTGGTAGAGGCTGCAGCCGTTGGCTTCGGCGAACTCCTGGAGCAGGGCGACCCGCTTCTTGCCGATGTTGCGCTTCGGGGTGTTCACGATCCGAAGGAAGGACAGGTCGTCCCGGAGGGCGATCATCCTGAGGTAGGCGAGGGCGTCCTTCACCTCCGCCCGGTCAAAGAACTGGACGCCGCTGTAGATGGTGAACGGGATCTCCTTCTTCTGGAAGGCCTCCTCCAGGTTGCGGGTCAGGTAGTGGGCCCGGTAGAGGACGGTCATGTCCCGGTACGGCACCTCCTGCTCCTCGTGGAGGGCCTTCGCCCGTTCCGCGATCCAGCGGGCCTCCTCCTTGCCGTTGGCGGCGTAGTTGCAGAGGACCTTCGGGCCGGAGGCGAGCTTCGGCTTCAGGCTCTTGCTGATGCGGTCCTTGTTCTTGTCGATCAAAGAGTTGCAGACCGCGAGGATCTCCGGGGTGGAGCGGTAGTTCTCCATCATCATGATGGTCTTCGCCTCCGGGTAGTCCAGCTCGAAGTCCATGAGGTACTTGGTGTTGGCGCCCCGCCAGGTGTAGATGGTCTGGTCCGGGTCGCCGACGACGAACAGGTTCCGGTGGTAGCCCGCCAGGACCCGCATCAGGTCGTACTGGAGCTGGTCGATGTCCTGGAACTCGTCGATCATGATGTACTCCAGCCGCACCTGCCACTTGTGCTTGGTCTCCCGGTTCTCCTTGAAGATGTACAGGGTGAACTTGATCAGGTCGTTGTAGTCCAGGCCGAAGCACTTCTTCTCCTGGTAGAGGTAGCCGTAGAAGATGATGTCCGAAGGGTCCACGGCGGTCATGTACTTGCGGCGCAGGGCCTGCAGGGACATGGTGATCATGTCCCGGTAGTACTCCGGCTCCTTGAACAGCTTGCGGATCTCGATCATGTCCCGGGCGTCGGCGAAGGTCATGTCGGAGAGGGTGAGGCCCCGCTCCTCGTAGATGATCCCCAGCATCTGGTCGATGTCGGAGTTATCCAGGACCAGGAAGCTCTTCGGGTAGTTCACCGCGTAGCTGTCCTCCTGCAGCACGGAGACGCAGAAGCCGTGGAAGGTGTTGATGTAGCCGGTGTCGTTGTCGCCGGTCAGGTTGTGGATGCGGCTCCGCATCTCCTGCGCGGCCTTATTGGTGAAGGTGACGCAGAGGATGTGGCCCGGCATGATGCCGGCGTAGTTCACCAGATAGGCGAACCGGTGGGTCAAAGCCCTGGTCTTGCCGGAGCCCGCGCCGGCGATGACCCGGACCACCCCTTCGGTGGTGGTGACCGCCTGCCGCTGGGCCTCGTTCAGCCCCTCCAGCAGATAATCCGTATGATCCTGCATGTGGCACCTCCTTGAAATCGAATGTATGTTCGCTTTGATTATACCCCAAAAAAGGACCGTTCGCAACGGGAAATAGACGGCTTTATCCATCCCCAAACACCCCGAAATCCCTTCTTTGGAAAAGCGCCCGGAAGGCTTGACAGAGTATGGGGAAAGACCTAAGGTGGAGGCACCGAAAGGAAATTTATGGGGTAACTTTTGGGGAAAGGAGAAGAGATGGATAAGAAGGAGTTTGTCGGGGCGGTCGGTGAGGAATTGATCCGCCGCCTCCCGGAGGAACTGAAGGGAGGGATGACCTGGGCGTACGAGGAGGTGGTCAAGGTAAACGACACCACCCTCGCCGGGCTCATCCTGCGGAGGGAGGGGAACCTGCCGTCGCCGACCTACTATCTGGACGAGGACTACGAGGCCTATCTGAAGGGCAGGACGATGGAGAAGATCGCGGCGGACCTGGCGAAGAACTGCGAGATGGCGCTGAAGGACGCGCCGGCGATCGAGGACCTGGGCGACGCGGCGAAGCTGCTCCCGGGGAAGTGGAGCCGCTACGGCGTCCGCCTTCTGGAGGCGGCCCGCAATCGCAGATTCCTGGCGGACGCACCCCACGAGGAAGTGGGCGCGGGACTGGTGCTGGCCTACGATTTCAAGGCCGTACGGGCCGGCCGGGAATGGCGGACGATCATCCAGAGGGAGATGCTGGAGCAGTCCGGCCTCACGGAGCAGGAGCTGTCCAGGATCGCCAAGGAGAGCGCATGGAAGGAGGACAGGCCGTATCTGGCCCACGTCCATCCGGCGACGGGGGGCCTGTGCGCCCAGAACCTGCTGAAGCGGGAGGAGCCGGTCCGGATGGCGGAAGGCCAGATGCTGGTGCTGAGCACCAGGACCGGCACCTATGGAGCGGCGGCATTGTTCGCCCCGGGGACGACGGCGAAGATCGGCGCA
Organism: uncultured Eubacteriales bacterium; assembly: GCA_902803185.1. GTDB lineage: Bacteria > Bacillota > Clostridia > Peptostreptococcales > Anaerovoracaceae > Eubacterium_B. The sequence goes on along the minus strand of CADCOV010000093.1, from coordinate 7,381 downwards.
CTGCTGCGGGACCGGTTCTTCGCGGTGCCGTCCTCCCTCCACGAGTTCCTGATCCTGCCGGAGCGGCTGGCGCCGCCTGCTGAGGTCCTGACGGAGATGCTGCGGGACGTGAACCGAAACTGCGTCCAGCCGACGGACGTGCTGTCCGACGACGTTTACCTCTTCGGGCGGGACGGCAGCTTCCTGGGGAAGGCGCTCACGGCGCACACCTGCTGACGGAACAGAAACACCCCTTGCCATGACCGGCGAGGGGTGTTACAATGTTGAATGTTATGAGTAAGAATTTGGTAAAGACAGTTTTGATAAGGACCTTGCCGATCACCACGGGCTACATCGTCCTGGGGATGGGGTTCGGGATCCTTCTGCAGGATGCAGGATACAGCCCGATCTGGGCTTTTTTGATGAGCCTTTTCATCTATTCGGGGACCATGGAGTACGTGGGCGTGGACCTTCTGAGCTCCGGCGCCTCCCTGGTCGCGGCGGCCATCATGGCGCTGGTGGTGAACTGCCGGTACATGTTCTACGGCCTGTCGATGATCGATAAGTACAAGGGGACCGGCTGGATGAAGCCGATCCTGGCTTTCGGCCTGACGGACGAGAACTACGCGCTGCTGACCAGCTCGGAGCCGCCGGCGGGATCGGAGCCGAAGATGTACTACTTCCTGATCTCCGTCATCGATCAGGGCGCCTGGATCTTAGGCTCCGTCATCGGCGTCCTGGTGAGCGAGGCCTTCGCCTTCAACACGGCGGGGGTGGATTTCGTCATGACCGCGCTGTTCACCACCGTGATGGTGAGCCAGTGGAGGGAGACGAAGAACCACATCCCGGTCCTTCTGGGAGTCGGGCTCTCCGTGCTGTGGCTTTTGATCCTGGGACCGGAGCACTTCCTGATCCCGGCCATGATCTCGATCACTGCGGCGCTCGCGCTGGTGAGGAGGTGGGTCGATGCCTAGTACGCTCCATTCCGTCCTCCTGGTGGTCGTCATGTCCGCCGTGGTGTTCTTCCTCCGGCTCGCGCCGTTCCTGATCTTCCGGGGCAAGGAGACGCCGGGGATCATCGCCTACCTGGGGAAATACCTCCCGTACGCCATCATGGGCCTGCTGGTGGTCTACTGCCTCAGGAACACCGCCGTCATCGAGGCCCCACACGGGCTGCCGGAGCTCATCGCCCTCGGCATCACCGTCGGCCTGCAGCTCCTGACGAAGAAGGACCTCATCGCCATCTTCGTGGGCACCATCTCCTACATGTTCCTGATCCAGGTCATATTCGCGTAAAAAAAACACCCCCGGCTCCGTGCCGGGGGTTTCGTCGTTCTATGGGGGTTCAGTGTTTGACGCCCCTGAGGGTTTTGCCGTAGACGTCGGTGAAGGCGGTGAGGTCCGGCTCCGTGCCGGCGCGGCGGAGGGCCAGCGCTTCGGAGATCCGGGCGCTGCTCTTCTTCGTGATGGTGTGGCGGCTCATGGCGAGGCCGACGCAGACCATCATGAGGCCCGGGATCGCGGTGGTGCTGTAGGTGACCCAGCGAAGGGCGGTGGCGGATTGGACGGCCAGGGTCTCATCAAAGCCCGCAGTCTGCAGCACCAGGCCCAGCAAAGCGGACCCGACGGCGGCCGCCGCGGATTCGGACAGCGCCTGGGTGGAGATCACCGCGCCCGCGTGGTTGCTGCGGGAGGCCAGCTCCTCCGCTTCGCAGACGTCGTAGAGGATCGACGGCATCAGCTGCCAGTAGCAGGTGTTGCCCAGGGCGAAGAAGAGGCAGAGGACGATCCCGCCGGTGAGCCCCTTGAGGGGCAGGAAGGCGGCGGCGGTCAGAAGGAGGCCGCTCACCATGATGCCGACGCTGAAGACCTTCGTCTTGTCCGTGCGGGCGGAGATCCGGGCGAGGAGCGGCGCCAGCAGGACGCCGGCGATGGTGATGCTGAGGAGCGCCAGGGAGACCGCGCCGGCGGAAAGCCCCATCTCGTAGGTGAAGCAGTAGACTCTGCCGGATCCGAAGAAGATGTTGGAGACCAGGTAGAGCATGCTGCAGGCGATGACGATGCGGGCCGGCTTGAGCTGCAGGATCCCCGCGTACTCCAGGAGCATGGGCTTGAGCCTGCCGACGGTCAGGAGCTTCTCCCGCACCGCAGGCTTCCGGTAGGACGGGTCGTCGGTCTCCTTGATGTGCCAGGCGCACAGGAGCAGGGAGGCTGCCGCGGCGATGCCCACCATGAGTCCCACGGCCTGCCAGGCGCCGGCGAGGGTGCTGCCCCGCTCGAGCAGCTTCGCGACGAGGAGGCTCGGGACCGTCATCGCCAGGGTCATGCCGATCTGGTTGCCCACGTAGGCGTAGGACCTCAGGGACGTGCGCTCGTCGTAGTCCTCCGTCAGGTCCGAGCCCCAGGCGATATACGGGATGAAAAACAAAGAAAAGCACTGCCAGAGCAGTACGTTGATGACGCCGTAATAGAGGACTTTGACGGGATCGCTGCCGGGGATGACGGTGAAGAGCAGGGCGACGCAGGCGCCGGCGGGGATGGAGAACAACAGGATGAAAGGTTTCCGCCTGCCGTAGCGCGTCCTGATATTGTCGGACAGATACCCGATGACCGGGCTGCAGAGGGTCTCCCACACGGAGCCCACCGCGGCGATCACGCCGGCTGCCGCCGGACGCAGGCCTGCCACCTGGGTCAGAAAGAACATCTGGTACGTGATGACGAGGGTGTAGATCGCCTCGTCCGCGATGCCTCCGATCCCATAAAAGACCTTCGTACGGGATCTCAGCTTCATAATAACACCTCCAATTCTCACTACCAGTATACCATTTATGTTATACTAAAGCAAATGAGGAGAGGAGACGGCGATGCGGCAGCAGATCCCCGAGACAGTTTCATATGCGCTGGCGAAGCTCAGGCAGGCGGGCTTTGAGGCCTGGCTGGTGGGTGGCTGCGTCCGGGATCACCTGATGGGCCGGACGCCGTCGGACTACGACATCACGACCTCAGCGGAGCCTTCGGAGACGGAGGCGGCCTTCGCAGGAGAGCGGTTGATCGAGACCGGGCTGAAGCACGGCACCGTGACGGTGCTGCTGGGGGGAGAGCCTCTGGAGATCACCACCTTCCGGACCGAGGGCGCCTACAGCGACGGGCGGCACCCGGACAGCGTCGCCTTCACCCGGTCCCTGCGGGAGGACCTGGCCCGGCGGGATTTCACGATGAACGCCATCGCCTGGGACGGCGGGGAGCGGTTCGAGGATCCCTTCGGCGGCCGTGCGGACATCGCAGCGGGGTGCATCCGCTGCGTGGGCGATCCCCGGGAGAGGTTCCGGGAGGACGGCCTCAGGATCCTCAGGGCGGTCCGGTTCGCGGCGGCCCTGGGTTTTGAGGTGGAGGAGGAGACCGCGGCGGCGGCCCGGGAGTGCCGGGGCATGCTGGCGAGGATCAGCGGCGAGCGGATCTACGCCGAACTCACGAAGCTCCTGACCGGCGGCCACGTCCTGCCGGTGCTCACGGCCTATCCGGAGATCCTCTGCGAGGTGATCCCGGAGCTTCAGGCGACGGTGGGCTTCGATCAAAGGAGCCCGTACCACTGCTATGACGTCTACGGCCACACCGTCCGGGTGGTGGCGGGCGTGCCTGCGTCGGCGGAGCTGAGGCTTGCGGCTTTGCTCCACGACGCTGCGAAGCCGGCCTGTTTCTCCCTGGGAGAGGACGGCCGGGGCCACTTCTACGGCCATGCGGAGGAGGGGGCTTTGATCGCGGAGACGGTGCTGCGGCGGCTCCACGCGTCGAACGAGGTCCGGGAACGGGTGACAAAGCTGATCGCCCGCCACATGGACCAGATCCACCCGTCGGAGAAGGCGGTGAAGCGGGAGATGCGCAAAGTCGGCCCGGCGCTGTATTTCGACCTTCTGGCGCTGATCCGGGCGGACAACCTGGCCCAGACGCCGGAATGCGCGGCCAGGGCTGCCGGCATCGACGTCCTGGAGGAGATCGGGCGCCGCATCCTGGAGGAGGAGCAGGCTTTCACCCTGGCCCAGCTCGCCGTGAAGGGCGGTGACCTGATGGCGGCGGGGATCCCGGCGGGACCGAAGCTGGGCGAGACCCTGGACAAGCTCCTGGAGCTGGTGATCGAAGGAGAGGTGCCGAACGAAAAAGAGGCGCTTCTGAAAAAAATCAAAATGTGATGATCCTGTATGGGAAACCCCGGGAGAGGCTGATCATGAGCCTCTCCTTTTTCGTGTCCGGGGATAGTCAGAATCGTCTGCGGTTCCCCAGAAAACAGTGCCTTGAATTCCCCATAGGGCGGGGCTATCCTTGCGATACCGGAACAGGAAAGGAGAAAGAAAATGGCATTGACAGTCATCATTTTGGATCGGGACAGAAGGTATGCGGAACGCCTCGCGGACGCGTTCCTGGAGGACCATGGAAGCATGGTGCAGATCTGTATCACGGACGCGCCGGAGGGTGTGGCGGAGATCCTCGAGGAGGATCTGCCCTATCCGCCGATGATCGTAGCGGACCAGGAGTTCGACCTCAGAGCCGAGCGGTTCTCCAGGGCGGGGCGCCTCTATCTGGTGAGGGCGGAGGGCATCCGCAGCCTGGAGGGGATCCCGGCGGTCAGCCGCTATGCGGGGTCGGAGGAGATCTACCAGCGGATGATGTACGCCTGGATGGAATCCACCACAGAGTGGTGCAGGGGCATGCCGGACCAGCTGGCCAGGGTCCTGATGGCGACGCTGACCGGCGAGGACGATGAGGACACGGAGAGGATCATGAACGCGAAGGCACCGCTGGGCCCGATGGAGGTTTTGGTCCGCTCGAAGGAGCATCTGCAGACGATGCTGGATCATCTGGCGCCGCAGGTGCGCCTCGTGGTGGTGGTCGCGGAAAAGGGAGGAGAGATGCCGTGGGATTCATCTGGTGCGTGCGGGGACGCAGACCGGCCCTGAAGTATCTCTGCGGAGAGGAGGAGATCGACAGTGTCTCGTGGGAAGCGATGAAGAACCGGAAGATCGAGGGCCTCGTCCCGGTGGAGCGGGAGGAGGACGGTTTCGTCTTAAGACCGGCGGGCGAGCCTCTGGACCTCCTGGCGAAGACCGGCGAATTGCCGCCCTTCAGGAGGGTACTCCGGGATCTTCTCCATATGCTGGAGGAGGTGCGGAGCTGCCTGATCGACGCCGGCTACCTCAGGCTGGAGCCATCCCTGCTGTTTGCCGACCGGGACACCGGAAGGACCGAGGCGGTCTGCCTGCCCGTCCGGGAGAAGGCCCCCGCCGAGGATGCGGGAGAGAAGCTCCGCAGGCTGGTGGAGGCGATGACGGAGGGCGAAGAGCGGGAGGAGCTCCTTGCCGCCATAGCGCTTTCGATGGAGGAAGGGAAGCTGTCATCGGCGAAGCTCGCGGAGGCCCTGGAGCAGGAGGACGAGGCGGAGGAAGAGGAAGAGGAGCCGCAGGGTGAGCTGCGGGGAGAGGTGAAGCCTCCGAAGGAGAGCCCGCCTGCGCCGGCGCCGGAAGCGCCCCTGCTGCCGCCGGAATGGGAGCGGGAGCGGAGAGAGCCGGCCCCGCCTGAGAGGAAGCGGAGCGGCCTGTTCCGGCGAAAGCGGCCGGGAAGGGCAGAGCGGGAGGAGACCGTGCTGCTCCGAAGCGGCGGGGAAGAGACGGTGCTGCTGCGGCCGGCGGAGCCGGAGGCGGTTTTGATCCGCCTGTCGACGGGAGAGGTCTGGCAGGTGCGGGGACCGGCCTTCCGGATCGGCAAGGACCCGGAGAAGAACCAGTGCTGCGTGGCGGATAATCCCGCGGTGAGCCGGCACCACGCCGCCATCATGCAGCGGGGCGGCGCCTTCTATCTGACGGATCTGGGGTCCACCAACCTCACCCGGCTGGAGGGGCGCCTGGTGGAGAAGAACGTCGAGATGCGGCTGGAAAACGGGGCGGTGTTCACCGTCGCGGACGAAGCGTTTCGTTTTGAAGAAAAGGAGAGAGAAGAATGGAATACGTGATCGGCGGGTTCACCGACAAGGGACCGCGCAAGAACAACGAGGACAGATACTGCTGCTACCACTATCAGGACGGAGGGCTGGAGGCGGCCTTCGCGGTGGTCTGCGACGGCGTCGGCGGCATGGAGCACGGCGCCAGGGCCAGCGATATGCTGGTGAGCGCCTTCCGGCGCTGGGCGGAGGATCACATCCAGGACCTGTTCGAGAAGTACGACGACTGCCTGGACATCATGGACGAGTGGATGGGGATCGTGGATGAGGTCAACGAAAGCCTGCTCGAGAAGGCGGAGGAGGAGAAGAGCTGCTCCGGCACCACGGTGACGGCGCTGCTGCTCTACGACGACCGCTACTGCATCCTGAACGTGGGGGATTCCAGGGCCTACGAGATCGGAAAGGACGTCAGGCAGCTGACGGACGACGACTCGCTGGTGGCGAAGGAGGTGGCCATGGGCCGCCTGACGGAGGAGGAAGCGGCCCGGGATCCGCGCAGGAACGTCCTGCTCCAGTGCGTGGGGACGCCGGACCTCCAGCAGAGCTTCTACGACGGCAAGGTGGAGGCGCCTTCTCTCTTCATCATCTGCACGGACGGGTTCTACCACGAGCTCTCCCCGGAGATGATGCGGGGCTTCCTCTATCCGCCGGCGATGCGGGGCAGGAAGGACATCGAATCCGCCCTGGACGACCTGTCCGGGATGGCCCGGCTGAGCGGCGAGCAGGACAACATCACTGCGGTGGCGATCGCGGTCCGATGACCGGCGGAGGACGTCCGGATGCTGGCCGCAGGTGACCTTTTAGGCGGCAGATACCGCGTCGAAAGGCTGCTGGGACGGGGCGGCATGAGCAACGTCTACCTGGCCTCCGACGTCCTCACCGGCCACCTCTGGGCGGTCAAAGAGCTCCGCAGCGACTGCGCCGCGGGAGAGGGCATCGCCGCCCGTGGCGCGCTGACGGAGCTCAGGCTCCTGAAGGCCCTCCGGCATCCGATGCTGCCCGCCCTGGGGGACGTCCTGCCCCGGGAGGACGGGCTCCTCCTCGTCATGGACTACATCCCGGGGAGGGACCTGGCGGAGGTATTAGCCGAGGAAGAGCCGTCCCGGGAGGAGATCCTCCGCTGGGGGATCGCGCTCTGCGGCGTGCTGGAATACCTCCACACCCAGTCCCCGCCGGTGGTCTACCGGGACCTGAAACCCGCCAACGTGATCCTGCGGGAGGACGGCAGCCTGTGCCTGATCGACTTCGGCTCCGCCGTGCTGCAGGGAAAGGCAGGCACGGGGGAGCGCAGTTTGGGGACGATGGGCTACGCCGCGCCGGAGCAGCTCTCCGGCGGGAAGACCGATGGGAGAACGGACCTGTACAGCCTGGGCAGGATGCTGGAGAGAGCCCTGTCGGGAGGTGAGGCGGCGG
>CADCOV010000092.1 GCA_902803185.1 uncultured Eubacteriales bacterium | reverse complement strand
GCGTGCCTGGGTTACCGGGATAAGGAAGGCGGCCTCGCCTTTGACGAGGACACCCTGTTCTGCGTGGCCTCCCTCTCGAAGTCCATGACCTCCGGGCTGATCGCCGCTTTGGTGGCGGAGGGGACCCTGGACTACGACCGGCCGATCAAAGAATTCCTCCCCGAGTTCCAGCTCTGGGACCGGGAGGCTTCGGAGAAGTTCACACTTAGGGACATGCTGACCCACAGCACCGGCTTCGGCGCCCACGACATCCTCTGGCCGGCGGACCGGGCGGAGCTGGCGAAGCGCATGCGGTACATCGAGCCGATGGACCGGTTCCGGGGCAGGCCGATCTACAGCAACGTGATCTACGCTTTGATCGGCTACGTGGCGGAGGCCGTGACCGGGAAGACCTGGCCTGCGCTGATGCAGGAGTACATCTTCGGGCCGCTGGGGATGACCAGGACGAGCTGCACCTATGACAGGATCGTGAGCGACCCGAACCACGCGGAGCCTTATTACGTGATGCCGGACGGCAAGCTGACCAGGGTGCCGTTCTGGGACATCGACGGCGGGGGCCCTGCGGCCTCGGTCAACACCACCATCGGCGACCTCAGGACCTGGGTCCGCTTCCAGATCGACGGCGGAAAGAACGCCGCCGGGGAGCAGATCATCCCGGAGGAGGTCTTCCGGGAGATCCACAAGAAGCAGGTCTCCTATCCGGAAGCGCTGGCGGAGGACCTGTTCCCGTGCAGCTATTACGGCTTCGGCTGGCGGGTCGGCGAGTTCCGGGGGCGGAAGTTCTGCAAGCACACCGGCAAGATCGAGGGCTACAGCAGCTTCCAGGGATTCCTTCCGGAGGAGCGGATCGGCGTCGCGGTCATGTCGAACCTGCACAACCCTGCCCAGGCCTTCCAGCTGTCGACGGTCTACGCCCTGCTGGACAAGGTGCTGGGATACCCGGAGAAGGACTGGGTCAGCCGGTTCCACGGCGGGGAAGCCCATCCGGATCTTTCGGCCTATCTGGACTGCTTCCAGGACATCGCCGGGCAGAGGCTCGAAGGAGAGGGCGGCGCGCCGATGCCGCGGCCGATCTCCGATTACGCCGGGGTCTATGAGAACCCGGGTCACGGGCCGGTCACGGTGAAGGAGGCAGAGGGCGGCCTGACCCTGCACTATCGGGATCAGGAGCTTCCGCTGCAGCACTGGGGCGGCGATATCTTCATCCTGGAGAACGCCAGGGCGGACACCCAGACCATGCGGCTGCCGGTGACCTTCCTGGAAAACGTCCGGCACGAGGTGATCAAAGTGAAGATCCCTTACGAGCCGGAGGTGCAGGACATCGTTTTTGTGAAAGAAGAATAGGGAAAATCTTAGTCGTTTCTGTGGCTGATTATACAGGGAATATGTGGCACGGATCATGCATTGTATAGATTCGAATACTCTGGAGCCTTAGAAAGGGGAATGGAGAGGACCGATGAAGTTTACGAAGATGCACGGCGCAGGAAACGATTTTATCCTGGTCAACAACTTTGAGGAAAAGATCCCCGAGGAGAAGATGGGCGCCATCGCGGCGCGGCTTTGCACGAGGCGTCTGTCCATCGGCGCGGACGGCATGATGTTCGTCTGTCCGCCGGAGGAGGGGACGGATTTCAAGATGATGTTCTTCAACTCCGACGGCACCATGGGGGAGATGTGCGGCAACGGCGCCCGCTGCATCGCCCGCTACGGCCATGACAAGGGGTTCTCCGGCGACGTCCAGCGGTTCGAGACCACCGCAGGGATCGTGTCCGGGGAGCGCATCGACGACCGGTATTACCGGGTGCGCCTCAACGACATCACGAAGACGGCGCCGGCGGTCCCTGTGGCCTACGAGGGGAAAGAGTATCTCTGCGACTACGTGGAGCTGGGAGATCCGGGCCTGCCGCACATCGCGGTGGAGATGCCGGGACTCTCCGGCCTGACGAAGGAGGACCTCCGGGGCCTGGGCGAAGCGCTCCGGCACGCGGCGGTGTTCCCGAAGGGCGCCAACGTCAACTTCTACGAGGTGACGGGCGAGGACCGTGTCCTCGAGCTGACCTATGAGCGGGGCGTGGAGGATTTCACCCTGGCCTGCGGCACCGGCACCGGCGCCGTGGTCTCGGTACTCACCATGAAGGGGAAGGTCTCCGGCAAAGGCACCCGGGTCACGGTGCCGGGCGGCGAGCTTCGGATCGACGCGGAGAAGGGCGAGGACGGCCGCATCAAAGCCATCTACCTGACGGGCCCGACCAACGTGGTCTCGGAGGGCGAGGTCCGGGACGAGGATCTGGAGATCTGACAGCAGAACAAAAGAGCGAAAAGAGGAGCCTTTCGGGGCTCCTCTTTTGATTGCCTATTTCCGCGATGCGGAATCGATGCCGTATTTGCTGAGCTTGCGGTAGAAGTCCGCCCGGGACATCTCCAGCTCCTCCATGGCCTTGTTCTTGTCACCGTTGTACTTGAGAAGGGTGGCCTCCAGGATCCGCATCTCCTCCTGCTGCAGGAGCTCCTTCATCGCGTGGGGTTGGGAAGGGGTCTCCAGCCGCAGGTGCTCCGGATGGATCAGGTTGGAGTCGCAGAGGGTCACCGCCCGCTCGATCACGTTCTCCAGCTCCCGGATGTTGCCCGGCCAGCTGTAGGAGATCAAAGCCTGGATCGCCTCGCCGGAGAACTGCTTCGGCTCCAGGCCGTAGGACTCGCAGATCCTGGCCAGCAGGGAGTTCACCAGCAGGTACAGGTCGCCCTTCCGCTCCCTGAGAGGCGGGATCTCGATCGGGAAGACGTTGATCCGGTAGTAGAGGTCCTTGCGGAAGGTCTCCGCCCGGACCGCCTCCTTGAGGTCCTGGTTGGTGGCGACGATCATGCGGACGTCGACTTTGATCGGCGTGGCGGAGCCGACCCGGTAGATGGTCTTGCTCTGCAGCACCTGCAGCAGCTTGATCTGGATCTCCGGGGAGAGCTCGCCGATCTCGTCCAGGAAGATGGTGCCGCCGTTGGCGGCCTCGAAGAAGCCGGTCTTGCCCTCTTTGGAAGCGCCGGTGAAGGCGCCCTTGACGTAACCGAAGAGCTCGCTCTCGATCAGGGTCGGAGAGATGGCGTTGACGTTCACCTCGATGAACGGGGCATTGCGGTTGCCCAGGTTGTGGATCTCCCGGGCGAGGATGGTCTTGCCGGTGCCGCTCTCGCCGGTGATGCAGACGGTGAATTTGTTCTGGGAGGCCTTGTAGGCCAGGTACTTCACCTCGGTGATCTGCGGGCTGTGGCCGCTGATGCCGGCGAAAGCGCCGGGCGGAAAGTCCGCCTCGTAGCTGATGCGCTGGCGGGTATCCTCCAGCTCCTGCAGGATCGTCCGGCCGTGCTCCACGCTGCTCTCTGTGTCCTCGATGTTGGTGATGTCGATCAGGGCGCCGGTGATCTCGCCCTCGTCGTCCCGGACCGGGGAGATCTGCCCGATCAGAGGGATCTGGTCCACCTCGTAGAGCCGGTCGTTGATCCGCTGGGTCGCGCCGTCCAGGACGGACCGGATGTGGCGGAGCATGTCCGGGCAGTTGTAGACCGAGGCGAGGGGCCGGCCCGCCACGTTGACGTGCTGCGGGGTCTTGCGCTTGGACCGGAAATAGCCGCCCCTGAGGAGCTCTCCCGCGGATTCCCGGCGGCCGGTATAGCCCAGGGCCTGGGCGAAGCGGATGCTGCCGTTCGCGCCGTCCAGCACCACCACGTTGCAGCAGTTATGGTAGTAGCGCATGACGTAGTCGGCGCCGTTCACGGTGATGACCGCCTCGCCGGTCTCGTTGTTGATGGAGGAGCGGATGCGGAAGCCGAAGTAGGTGGCCTCCAGGGCGACGGAGGAGGAGAGGTGGTGCTCCTTCAGGATCTTGACCACCGGGTCCACGTTCGGGTTCTTGTAGACGCCGGCGCAGAGGAGGACGTCCCCGTCGCTGACGCTGCGCTCGTCGATGTTGAGGTTGGCGAGCCCGCCGTCCCCCAGGCGGCCGTCGTCGCCGTTGAACATGTTGTCCGCGAGGATCACGATGTCGCCGGGCCGGATGGTGCCGGCGGGGTGATCCGACGGGGACTGGGCCGCGACACCGATGATGGACAGGCTCTTGTTGTTGCAGTATTGGATCCGGAGCTCCCGGTCCACCAGGATGATCCCCCGGTGGAGGGAGTCGATGATATGTTCGAACATCTGCGGAGAATAGATCTGCATGGGCTTCTCCTTACCAATCAATGGAATTCCAACAAAGAAAACAGCTTCTGACCATAGGATACTCTATGTTGACGGAAAAGTCTATAAAAAATAGCGAATTTGTCTCAGAATTGAGATTAGAGGTATCAAAACAGAGACATAATATGAATAAATTCTGAATATTGAACGGATACTATGCATTTAGGGGCATGGAAGGATTGAAAACAGCGAAGGGTTTTGTTGGGCAGGTATGGCATGCTTATTGCTTCATTGTACTTAAATAACTGTCT
>CADCOV010000091.1 GCA_902803185.1 uncultured Eubacteriales bacterium | reverse complement strand
GGCGCTCTCCAGCGCCCGGCGGATCTCCGCCGCGGCGGCGATGGCCGCCGGGTTGTCGCCGTGGAGGCAGAGGGTATCCGCCTTCACCGGGATGACGCTGCCGTCCGCCGCCACGACCTCACCGGCGGTGGCGAAGCGAAGGACCTGGACCTTGACCTTGTCGAGGTCCGAGATCACGGCGCCTTCCTGCGTCCGCGGCATCAGGCTGCCGTCCGGCATGTAGGCCCGGTCCGCGAAGACCTCGCTGGCGAAGCGGAGGCCCTTGGCCGCTGCCGCGTCCGCCATCAGGCTGCCGGAGAGGCCCACCAGGATCAGCTTGTCGTCGAAGGCGGCGACGGCGTCACAGATGGCGTCCGCCAGGACGCGGTCTTTGGCCGCCATGTTGTAGAGGGCACCATGGGGCTTGACGTGCACCATCGGCACGCCTTCCGCCCTGCAGAAAGCGGAGAGGGCGCCCAGCTGGTAGAGCACGTGGGCGCGGATCTCCTCCGGCGGGAGGTCCATTTTGGTGCGGCCGAAATTGGCCCGGTCCGGGAAGCCCGGATGGGCGCCGACGGCGGTCCCCGCCGCCTTCGCCAGGCGGACGGTGGAAAGCATCTCCTTCGCGCCGCCGGCGTGGTAGCCGCAGGCGACGTTGGCGGATGTGATCACCGGGAGGATGGCGGCGGCCAGAGACTCGCCGCCCTCGATCTCGCCGAGATCGCAGTTGAAATCGATCATTTTCATAAAGCAGGTCCTTCTTTACTCAGCATTGAATACGTACTTGTCCATGCGCTCCACGGCCTCCTCCACCAGGGAGAACGGCAGCGCCAGGTTCAGGCGGATGTGGCACGGCCCGTGGAACATGCGGCCATCCTGCCAGGCGACGCCGGCGTCCCAGCCCGCCTTCAGGACCTCGTCCAGGGTCTTCCCGTGGGCGGCGCACCAGTCGGTGAGGTCCACGTAGAGCATGTAGGTGCCCTGCGGGCGGGAGATCTTCACGCCCGGGAAGCGGGTGGTGAGCTGCTCGCAGGCGTAGCGGATGTTGCCGTCCAGCACGGTGAGGAGCTCGTCCAGCCAGGCCCTGCCGGTCTCGCTGTAGGCGCCGATCAGGGCGTGCTGGGAGAGGACGTTGATGTCGTTATAGTGGGCGAGGGAGGACTCTTTGTCCACCCGGTCCCGGAGCCAGTCGTTGTAGATGACGTGGTAGCTGCCGATGAGGCCCGCCAGGTTGAAGGTCTTGGACGGGGCGTAGAGGGCAACCGTGCGCATCTTCGCGTCCTCGGAGACGGACTGGGTCGGGATGTGGGTGTAGCCCGGCATGATGAGGTCGGACCAGATCTCGTCGGAGATGACGTAGACGTCATATTTGCGGTAGAGCTCCATGGCCTTCTCGATCTCCCAGCGCTCCCAGACCCGGCCGCACGGGTTGTGCGGGGAGCAGAAGATCGCCAGGTGGATGTGGTTCTCGGCGATGCGCCGCTCCATGTCCTCAAAGTCCATGCGCCAGACGCCCTGCTCGTCTTTGACCAGCGGGGAGTGGACCAGGTTGTAGCCGTTGTTCTCGAGGCACATGGTGAAGCCGATGTAGGTCGGGGAGTGGACGAGGATGTTGTCGCCCCTGGAGGCCAGCACGTTCGCCGCGCTGACGACGCCGCCCAGGACGCCGTTCTCGTAGCCGATGTGCTTCTTCTCCAGATCCGTGACGCCCTTGCGGTCCCGGTGCCAGTCGATGATGGCCTGGTAGTATTCGTCGGTGGTGCGGAAATACCCGTAGAGCGGGTGGCGCACCCGTTCGATGATGGCCTCCGGGATGGACGGCGCGGTGGCGAAGTTCATGTCCGCCACCCACATCGGGATCGGGGAGAAGCCCTCCTTCGGGGCATCCGGTGCGAAGCCCGGGCTCAGCCCCAGGCCTTCCACGGCCATGGCGTCATGGCCGACTCTGTCGATGATCGAAGTGAAATCAAACTTGTATTCCATGGGTTTCCTCCTAAGTCATTCTTTTCCCATTATACTCCATCCATTCGGGAAAGGACAGAGCGCAATTCTCCGCCGCATTTCGTTGACAGGAGGGGCGGAAACCCATATAATAGTATAGTACGAATTGGATATCGCCCTTTGATGGCTCCGCCGGTGTGGTCTGGGTCCTGCGCAATAAGGCACCGCGAACCGTGTCAGGTCCGGAAGGAAGCAGCAATAAGCGGAGGTTCTTATGTGCCGCAGATCAGCCTTCTCCGCATTCTGTGGGGCCATCAAAGGGCGATTTCTCTATATCGGGAACGACTGAGGAGTCACATGTACACAGCTTTATACCGCACGGAGAGACCGGAGGTCTTCTCCGAAATGTTGGGACAAGAGCATATCGTGCGCATCCTGCGCAACCAGATCGCCTCGGATACCGTGGGTCACGCGTATCTTTTTTGTGGTACCCGCGGCACGGGTAAGACCACGACGGCGCGGCTCCTGGCCAAGGCGGTGAACTGCACCTCGGAGGGCGAGCGGCCCTGCGGCGTCTGCGAGAACTGCCGGGCCATCCAGAACGGCCGGTTCATGGACGTGATCGAGATCGACGCCGCCTCCAACCGCAGCGTCAACGACATCCGGGATCTGAGGGACAGCGTGAACTTCCCGCCGATCACCGGGCGCCGCAAGGTCTACATCATCGACGAGGTCCACATGCTGACGCCGGAGGCCTTCAACGCCCTGCTGAAGACCCTGGAGGAACCGCCGGAGAGCATCATGTTCATCCTGGCGACGACGGACCCGCAGAAGCTGCCGCAGACCATCCTGTCCCGCTGCATGCGCTTCGACTTCCGCCGGGTGCCGGAGAACCGGATCGCGGAGCGGATGGAGGAGATCTGCGCCAAGCGGGGGATCCGGGTCACGGACGGGGCACTCAGGCTCCTGGCAGCCAACGCCGACGGTTCGGTGAGAGACGGCCTTTCCCTTCTGGACCAGTGCATCGCCGGCGATACGGAGGAGCTCACGAGGGAGCAGGTGCTGGAGTACTTAGGCACCGTGTCCGACGACTTCTTCCTGAGGCTGACCGAGCGGGTCATGCTGAAGGACGCGGCGGGGGCTTTGCTCCTGCTGGATGAGGTCATCCGGGACGGCAAGGACGTCAAGCTCCTGCTGGGAGACTGGCTCTCCCACTACCGGTCGCTCCTCATCGCGAAGTACATCAAAGACCCGGAGGACATGCTGAACATGTCCCGGGAGAACGTAGAGAAGCTGGCCCGGCAGAGCGCCGCCATGGAGCTGCCGGACCTGAACGACGGGATCATCACCCTGGCGAAGACCATCAGCGACGCCAGATATTCCACCCAGCCGAGGACGCTGATGGAGCTGGCGATCGTCACCCTGGCCACCGGGCTCGGGACGGGCTACGCCCCGAGGAGCGGCGGCAGCAGTGCCGGACAGAATTTCCGGGAGCCGATGAAGCGCTCCGCCGACAGGATCCGGGCCGCAGCGGCACCGGAGGCCGAGAGGCCGAAGGCGCAGGCGCCGCAGCAGGCACCAAAGGGACCGGAAGCCCCGGCCCCGGGCCCTGCGCATCGGGAAGCGCCTGCCCCTGCACTGCAGCAGGAAGCACCTGCCCCTGAGGCGAAACCAGCGCCGGAGACGGCGGAGGACCGGAAGCTCAGGGCGGATCTCGAGGACCTGGAGGAGCTCTGGCAGCGGGTCTGGGACCGGATCCCGGACGACGGCACCAGCACCTTCGGCATGGTCATGATGAACACCCAGCTCGCGGGCGTGAACGACCGGGAATTCAAGGTCCTGGCCGGAAACGACGTGGTCAAAGAGATGGCGGAGAAGGAACGCCGGAAGATCATGGACGCCATGCGGGAGCTGACGGGAAAGCACCTGGATATGGTCATCCGGGCAGCGGGTTCTGGCGGCCGTTCCCCGGCAAGGCACCAGGCCAAGACCGCCCCTTCCCGGGAGGCGGACCCGGAGCGGGAGAAGAGAGAACATATCGCAAGACAGCTCGCGGAGGATTTTGATCTGAAGACGAGGCTCGAATAAAGGAGGAAACACCATGGGAAGAGGAATGAAGGCAGGCAAGAAGCCTAAGACCAAGGCGGCCGGCATGGGCGGCAATATGCAGAAGCAGCTGCAGCAGGCCCAGGCCATGCAGAGGCAGCTGGAGCAGCTCCAGTCCGACCTGGAGGAGAAGGAATTCACCGCCACCGCGGGCGGCGGCGCCATCTCCGTGACCTGCAGCGGCAAGAAGGAGCTCAAGGCGATCACCATCGACAAGGACGTGGTGGATCCGGACGACGTGGAGATGCTGCAGGATCTGATCCTGGCTGCGGTGAACGAAGTGCTGCGCCAGGTGGACGAGGCCAGCGAATCCGAGATGAGCAAGGTCACCGGCGGGCTGAACATCCCGGGACTGGGATTCTAAGAGGAACACGATGAGACAGTATCCGCGCCCTTTGGGGAAACTGATCAATGAACTGTCCCGTCTGCCGGGCATCGGCGGCAAGACCGCCCAGCGGCTGGCCTTCCACATCCTGTCCCTGCCGGACACGGAGGCGGAGGCCCTGGCGGCGTCCATCACCGAGGCCAAGCACACCATGCGCTACTGCTCCGTCTGCGGCAATCTGACGGACCAGGACCCTTGCGAGATCTGCCCGGATCCGGCCCGCCGCAAGGACGTCATCTGCGTGGTGGAGTCCCCGAAGGACGTGCTGGCGATGGAGCGGGTCCGGGAGTTCGACGGCCAGTACCACGTGCTCCACGGGGCCATCTCCCCGATGGACGGCATCGGTCCGGAGGACATCAACCTGAAGTCTTTGATCATCCGGCTCCAGCAGAACGACGTGGGCGAGATCATCCTGGCGACGAACCCGAACATCGAGGGAGAAGCCACGGCGATGTACATCGCCAAGCTGGTCAAGCCGTCCGGCATCCGATGCACCAGGATCGCCAACGGCATCCCGGTGGGCGGCGATCTGGAGTACGCGGACGAGGTCACTTTGCTGAAAGCACTGGAAGGAAGACGGGAGCTGTAGCGGCTCCCGCTTTTGTCATAGAAAGAACACACTGAACGATTTGAGCGAGAACAAAGAGAACAAAAAAGGAATCACGGAACGGTTCGAGGAGGCGAAGCGCTTCTACGAGTCCCTGGACCGCAGGCAGTTCCTCCGGGACGCCTACGAGCCGGCTCTCTCCCGGGTGAAGGAGACGGTCATCGACCGGCTGTCGAACCGGGAGATCTTTGTGGTGGGCAACCACGAGGCCATCGAGGGCTCCTGGCGGAAGAAGAAGTTCTTCCGGCGCCTGGACCCGGAGTCGATCCCGGATTTCATCCTGTGGGTCCGGGAGGAGATGATCGGAAAGGGCGACGTCTTCCTCCGGTTCATGGACAGCTTCGACGCGGCTACCTACCTGTACAACGAGGCGGTGGTGAAGAGCGAGACCTTCGCCCCCTACGAGAAGTCAAAGGGGCTCAGGCGCCTGGTGACGGCGGACATCGAGCACGAAGGGCTTGACCTTCTTTTGATGGACGAGCTCTCCGAGTACTTTACGGAGGAGAAGATCCTCTCCCTGCTGGCGGAGAACCCGCACTACCGGAAGACGGCGTCCCGGATGCTCCGGCAGCGGAACCAGGAGGCGGCCCTGCGCCGGGCGGTGCTGGACAGCATCCCTGCCACCTATCCGGAGCTCTATCCGATCGCCCGCAGCATGAAGCGGCGCTTCCACCTGCACATCGGCCCGACCAACAGCGGCAAAACCTACAGCGCCGTCCGCGCCATGCGGGAGGCGGAGTCCGGCATCTACCTGGCCCCGCTCAGGCTCCTGGCCTACGAGCAGTTCGAGGCTTTGAACATGGACGGCTACCCCTGCGACCTCCTGACCGGTGAAGAGGCCCAGGAGATCCCGTTCGCCCGCTATCAGGCCTCCACGGTGGAGATGATGCGGCCGGACCGCTTCTGGGACGTGGCGGTCATCGACGAAGCCCAGATGGTGGAGGACGACTCCCGGGGCGGCGCCTGGACCGCGGCGATCTTAGGGGTCGC
>CADCOV010000090.1 GCA_902803185.1 uncultured Eubacteriales bacterium | reverse complement strand
CTTTTGATCGTGTTCGTCATGTGGAGGCGCATGGTGCGGGAGGCGGCGGCCGCGTCCCGGTTCACGATGGCCTGGTAGATGCGGCGGTGCTCTGCCAGGATCCGGTCCATCACGTTCTTCGCGAAGTAGTTCGGCGGGGCGGCGATGGCGGCGTAGTTCTGGTATTTGATCAGGGTATCCGCCAGGAAGTGGTCGTGGGTGCCCTGGTAGATGCACCGGTGAAAGGCGTTGTTGATGTCGATCAGCTTCGGGATGTCGTACTTGCCGGTGTAGTACTCGGCGTAGCCCCAGATCTCCTGCAGCTCCTCGATCTCCTCATCGGTCATTCTCTCGACGCACCAGCGGACGGCGTGGACCTCCATGTCGGACCAGACCGCCATGAGGTCGGCGACCTCCAGCGGCGTGAGGCCCCGGACGAAGGTGCCCCGGTTCGGGATGTACTCCACCAGGCCGTCGGTCTCCAGACGCCGAAAAGTCTCCCGCATCGGCGTACGGCTGGCCCCGTACTTGTCGCAGAGCTTGCTCTCGATGAGGCGGGAGCCCCGGGGCAGGTCACCCAGCAGGATGTCCCGCAGCAGGTCGAAATATAGACGGTCCGCCAGCGGCAAAACGTCGTTTTTTTCTTCTCGGATCTGTTGTAAAATGTTCATAAGAAAATTATAGTTGGTGGGGCAGAGGGTGTCAAGACAACGAGGCCCGCTCTGCCGGTCCCGAAGAAGGTATACATCATGGCGAAGATGACGAAGAAGAGAGCGAACGAGATCCTGGATACCCTGGAGATTGCCTATCCCCAGGCGGGCTGCGCCCTGGACCATCAGGACACCTTTGAGCTCCTGATCGCGGTGGTCCTGTCCGCCCAGACCACGGACAAGAGCGTGAACCAGGTGACCCCGGCCCTGTACGAGGCCTATCCGGACGCCGCGGCGCTCTCCCGGGCGGAGCAGGCGGACGTGGAGGAGAAGATCCACCGCATCGGCATGTACCGGACCAAGGCGAAGAACATCATCGCCCTGTCGAAGCAGCTGGTCGAACTCTACGGCGGCGAGGTGCCGGCGGAGCAGGACAAGCTGGAGGCGCTGCCGGGGGTGGGGCGGAAGACCGCCAACGTCGTCATGGCGGAGGCCTTCGGCGCCCAGCGGATCGCCGTGGACACCCACGTGTTTAGGGTCAGCAACCGGATCGGCCTGGTCAGCGCGGCGGACGTCACGAAGACGGAGGAGGGCCTCAAGAAGATCCTGCCGGAGCACCGCTGGACCAAAGCCCACCACCTCCTGATCTGGCACGGCAGGCTCTGCTGCCACGCCCGCAGGCCGAACTGCGAGGGATGCCCGATCCTGGCCCTCTGCGACCGGAAGAACGTGGAAAAATAGACAAAGATAATGCCCGGCGCAAGGCCGGGCATCGTTTTTTGTTAGGCTCTCTTGCCGCAGCAGTTCTTGTACTTCTTGCCGCTGCCGCAAGGGCACGGGTCGTTGCGGCCCGGCTTCTTCTCGACGTGGACGGTACGGGAACGGCGGTAGTCGTCGTAGATCTCCTTACGACGCTCCTCCGGCAGGACCTCGTTCCACTCCTCCAGGCTCCACAGATAGTCTGCGTCCGCCTTGTGCATGTTGAAGTAGAGCTTCTCGAAGTCGACGTCGAGATCGATCTCGGTGTCGAGGGTCACGCCCTTGAGATCCTTCTCGCCGTCCGCCAGGCTGGTGTTGATGCCGTCCAGGAAGCCGACGAAGATGACCTTGTTGCAGTCGAAGAACTCGACCAGATCGCCGACCTTACCCTTGAGGTGCTCCTCGTGGTGGGAGAGGATGTGCTTGTAGATCTTGGTCTCGGTCTCGGAATACTCCTTCCAGAACTGGTCCACAGTCCCTCTGGTCTGCCCGTTGATCAGATCGTTCCAATCCTTATAAAGACTCATGAAATGTTACCTCCGTTACAGTGTTTTACCGATGGCGATGATATCTCCGACGACGGCGCTGCCGGTCGGAAGGGCACCGGCGCCCTTGCCGTAGAACATCAGCTCGTCCACAGCGTTGCCGGTGACATAGATGGCGTTGAATTCGTTGGAGACGCCGGCGAGCGGGTGCTCGTTCGGGATCAGCTTAGGGCCGACGCTGTATTCCACGTCGTCGCCGACCTTCTTCGCACTGGCGATCAGCTTGATCTTGCAGCCCTTGGCCCTGGCAGCCTCGATGTCCTCCATGGTGATCTTCGTGATGCCTTCCCGCGGGATCTCCGTCGGCTTGACGTACTTGTCGAAGCAGAGGGTCATCAAAATGGACAGCTTGTTGGCCACGTCGATGCCTTCCACGTCCGCGGTCGGATCCTTCTCCGCAAAGCCCTTCTCCTGGGCATCCTTCAGGACGTCCTCGTACTTCAGGCCCAGGTCCGTCATCTTGGTCAGGATGTAGTTGGTGGTGCCGTTCACGATGCCCATGACCTCGGTGAACTCGTTGCCCGCCAGAGCTTCCTGGATCGCGGTCAGGGCAGGGATGCCGCCGCCGACGCTGGCCTCGAAGCGGAAGGAGACGCCGTTCTTCTCGGCAGCCGCCTTCAGTTTATCGTAATTCGCCGCGACCGCCGCCTTGTTCGGGGTGACGACGCTCTTGCCGTGTTCCATGGCCTTCAGCATGAAGTCCGTCGGCATGTCGATGCCGCCCAGGGCTTCGACGACGATGTCCACGTCCTCGGCGCAGACGATCTGTTCGATGTCGGAGCAGATCTGGTCTTCCCTGAGGCCGAGCTCCAGGGCTCTGTCCTTGCGGAGTTCCAAAACCTTGGTGACCTCGAAGGTCCTGCCGGTGCGCTTTTCGATGAGCTCGCGGTTCATCTGAAGGATCTGATAGGTGCCGCCGCCGACGGTACCGAGTCCGAGAATGGCGATATTGACTGTTTTCATTGTAGTAATTCCTCCTGTTAGCATTAAACATCATTATAACCGAAAAGGCCGTCGCTGAAAAGTACTGTTTTTCGATAAAAAATGGACTATGATAGTAGGGACGGGCGTGGCGGAAAAGCCTCCCCGGGAAGGAGAAGAATGGCGCTTCATATCGTTTTTGTCGAACCGGAGATCCCACCGAACACGGGCAATATCGCCAGGACCTGCGCAGCCACGGACAGCGTGCTGCACCTGGTGGAGCCACTGGGCTTTTCTATCTCAGACCGGGCCCTGAAGCGGGCCGGCCTGGATTACTGGCCCTACGTCAAGGTGGAGGTCCACGAGAGCCTCGAGGCCTTCCTGGCGCAGTACGAGGGGAGGCGGATGTTCCTGGCTACGACCAAGGGCGGGCATCTCTACACGGACTTCCAATACCAAGACGAGGACATGTTCCTCTTCGGCCGGGAAACCAGGGGACTGCCCCCGGACTTCATCGCCGCCCACGAGGACAGGGCGATCCGGATCCCGATGAGCGAGAGCACCAGGCTCCGCTCCTTCAACCTCGCCAACTCCGCCAACATCATCCTGTTCGAGGCCCTGCGGCAGATGGGCTTTCCGGGACTCAAATAATTTGCTAATACAGAACCACCGTGGTATAATATTTGCTAGTGGATCGTTTAGGGGAAGGATATTGTGGAACTCGGATACGAACTGACAATTGAACAGACCCAAAAACTGGCAATGACCCCGGAGCTGATCCAGGCGATCAAGATCCTCCAGTTCAACAATCAGGAACTCAACGAGTACATCGAGAACGAACTGATGGAGAATCCGGTCCTGGAGTCAGAGAAGACCGAGAGCACGGACATCGACATCGATGAGCTCAGGGACAAGATCCTGGAGAGCAACGAGGAGCTGTACAGCTACAAGCAGTGGGATGTGGCCGCCGGCGACGAGGAGAAGGACTTCTCCTACGAGCAGTACGTGGCTTTCCGCGTCTCTCTGACCGAACACCTGCTGGTCCAGCTGCAGTTCTCCAGCCTCAAGGGAAGGGATGCCGCCATAGGCCGTTATATGATCGAATGCATCGACGATAACGGCTATCTTACCATGTCTGTGGATGAGATCGCGGAGGTCATGGACACGGATACGGACACGGTGGAGCGGATCCTGGACGTGATCCAGACCTTTGATCCGACCGGCGTCGGCGCCCGGGACCTGAAGGAGTGCCTCATCATCCAGCTCGCCTCCATGGGAGAGCTGACCGATGACGTGGAATACATCATCAACAACATGCTGGACGACCTGGCGGAGAACCGGATCAGTTCCATCGCCCGGAAGATGGGCCTCAAGAGCTCTGACGTACAGGAGATCGCGGACAAGATCAAAAAGCTGGAGCCGAAGCCGGGCCGGGAATACGACTCGGACCACACGGTGAAGTACGTGATCCCGGACATCTACGTCGATAAGATCGACGGGGAGTACGTGGTCACCACCAACGAGTCCGGTACGCCGCACCTCATGATCAGCTCCTACTATAACAAGTTGGCCGGCGAGACCAAGGAGAACGAGGAGCTGAACAAGTACCTGAACAACCGCCTGAACTCCGCCATCTGGCTGATGCGCAGCATCGAGCAGCGGAAGAAGACCATATATAATGTGGCGAACGCCATCATCCGCTATCAGCAGGAGTTCTTTGAGAAGGGGGAGCGGTTCCTCAAGCCGCTGACCCTCAAGCAGATCGCCGAGGAGGTGGGGGTCCACGAATCGACGGTCAGCCGTTCCATCAACGGCAAATACATGCAGTGCGCCATGGGCGTCCTGGAGCTGAAGTATTTCTTCACCAGCGGCATCATCGCCGACGACGGCTCCGGCGTCTCCTCGAACAGCATCAAGTCCATGATCCGGGAGATCGTGGACGGGGAGAACCCGAAGAAGCCGTACAGCGACCTCAAGATCGCGGAGATGCTGGCCTCCGAGGGCATCGAGATCTCCCGGCGCACCGTCGCGAAGTACAGGGATGACCTGGGCATCCAGTCATCCTCCCGGAGAAGACGTTTTTAGGGCATAAGCCCTTTTAACTAATAGTAAACTGTTAACTTTAATTTCATCAAAAAGAGTCATTTGGAGGTTTATCATGGCAATTAAAGTTGGTCTGAGCGGATACGGCAGAATCGGCAGATTGGTTCTCAGAGCTTCTCTGAACCACCCGGAGATCGACATCGTCGGCATCAATTACAGAAGCGCGGACGATCTCAACTATCTCCGCTACATGCTGGAGTACGACTCCACCTTTGGCAGATTCCCTGGCAAGGTCGAGTCCTATGAGAACGGCATCGTGATCAACGGCAAGAAGATCCCGGTCTACAAGGAGAACGACATCACCCAGATCCCTTGGACCGAGTGCGGCGCGGAGTACATCGTCGAATCCACCGGCGCGTATCTGACCACCGAGGCCGCCATGGGTCACATCCAGGCGGGCGCTAAGAAGGTCGTCCTCTCCGCTCCGGCGAAGGACAAGGTCACCCCGACCTTCGTCACCGGCGTCAACCTCGACAAGTACACCAGCGACATGCAGGTCGTCTCCAACGCATCCTGCACCACCAACTGCCTGGCGCCGCTCTGCAAGGTCCTGCAGGACGAGTTCGGCATCGAAAAGGGTCTGATGTCCACGATCCACGCTGCCACTTCCAAGCAGAACACCGTCGACAGCAAGAACGTCAAGGACTGGAGGATCGGCAGATCCGTCTTCGGCAACATCATCCCGACCACCACCGGCGCTGCCAAGGCCGTGGGCCTGGTCATCCCGGAAGTCGCCGGCAAGCTGACCGGTATGGCTTTCAGAGTGCCGACCGCTGACGTTTCCGTCGTCGACCTCAACGTCATCCTGGAGAAGGAGACCACCCTCGAGGAGATCAACGCCGCTGTCAAGAAGGCTTCCGAGACCAACTTCAAGGGCGTCATCGAGTACGTCGAGGATCCGCTGGTCACCACTGACTTCGTCGGCGATGCCAACACCTCCATTTTCGACTCCAAGATGGGCATCCAGCTTGACAAGAACTTCTTCAAGCTGATCGCTTACTACGATAACGAATTCGGTTACTCCGACAAGATCCTCTGCCTGATCGAGCACATGGGCAAAGTTGACCAGGCCTGATCGGAGAAGGAGGGGACTGCTATGAAGAAGACGATCAGAGATATCGACGTCAAGGGCAAGCGCGTACTCGTCAGATGTGACTTCAATGTGCCGTTAGACGCAGACGGCAAGATCACCGACGACACCCGCATCAAAGCGGCGATGCCGACGATCCGCTACCTGCTGGAGCAGGGCGCGAAGGTCATCACCATGTCCCACCTGGGCCGTCCGAAGGGCGAGGCCAAGCCGGAGTTCTCTCTGGCGCCGGTGGCGAAGCGCCTCAGCGAGATCGCTGAAGTGCCTGTCGTCTTTGTCGACAGCCCGGTGGTGGTGGACGATCAGGTCCGCGCCGCTGCGGACGCGCTGGAACCGGGGCAGCTGATGCTTCTCCAGAACGTCCGTTACCGCAAGGAAGAGGAGAAGAACGATCCGGGATTCTCCAAAGAGCTGGCCTCTCTGGGCGATATCTTCGTCCAGGAAGCCTTCGGTACCGCACACCGCGCCCACGCCTCCACGGCGGGCATCGCGGCTTATCTGCCGGCGGTCTCCGGCTTCCTGATCGAGAAGGAAGTCCGGTATCTCGGCAGGGCGGTCAACGATCCTGAGAGACCGTTCATCGCCGTCCTCGGCGGTTCCAAGGTCAGCGACAAGATCAAGCTGATCCGCAACCTCCTGGACAAGGTCGACGTCCTGCTGGTCGGCGGCGGCATGGCTTTCACCTTCTACAAAGCCATGGGCCTGGAGATCGGCAAGTCCATCCTGGACGAAGAGAACGTCCAGCTGGCGGGAGAGCTCCTCGAGATGGCGGACGAAAAGGGTGTTCCGCTCATGCTGCCGGTGGACGTGGTATGCGCTTCCGAGTTCAGCAATGACGCGGAGACCGTCACCGTGGCGAGAGACCACATCCCGGCCGACATGATGGGCCTGGATATCGGACCGATCACCTGTGAGGAATACCGCAAGATCATCCACAGCGCCAGCACCGTCATCTGGAACGGCCCGATGGGCGTGTTCGAGATGCCGAAGTTCGCGGTGGGCACCCGCAGGATCGCGGAATCCATCGCCCAGTGCCACGGCACCACCGTCATCGGCGGCGGCGACTCCGCTTCCGCGGTGAAGAAGTTCGGTCTCGAGGGCCACATGACCCATATCTCGACCGGCGGCGGCGCCTCCCTGGAATTCCTGGAGGGCGACGAGCTCCCGGGCATCAGCATCATAGAGGAGAAGTAAGATGATCAGGATCCCTTTGATCGCAGGAAACTGGAAAATGTATAAGACGACAGCGGAGGCCCAGGCCTTCGCTGCCGAATTCAAGAAGCTTTATCACGATACGGACATCCGCGCGGCCATCTGCGCGCCGTTCACCCAGCTGGCAGCTTTGAAGGAAGCCTTTGCCGGCACGAGCATCGGCGTCGGCGCCCAGAACGTCCACTTCGAGGACGAAGGCGCCTTCACCGGCGAGATCTCCGTGGCCATGCTGAACGAGCTCGACGTGGATTACTGCATCGTCGGCCACTCCGAGAGAAGACAGTACTTCGGAGAGACCGATGAGACGGTGAACAAAAAGCTCCACAAGCTGTTCTCGGACAGCGCGATCACGCCGATCCTCTGCGTGGGTGAGAACCTGGAGCAGAGAGAAGCGGGGCAGCAGGACGAGGTCGTCACCGCCCAGCTGAAGGCGGACCTCGCGGGACTCACCGGCCGCCAGGTGGCGGAGCTGGTCATCGCCTACGAACCGATCTGGGCGATCGGCACGGGCAAGACCGCCACGCCGGAGCAGGCAGGGGAGATGTGCGCTTTGATCCGCAGGACCATCGAGGAACTGTACGATGAGGAGACCTGCGACCGCACCATCATCCAGTATGGCGGCAGCGTCAAGCCGAAGAACGCGGCTGAGATCATGAACATGCCGGAGATCGACGGAGCCCTCGTCGGAGGCGCCTCCCTGGACCCGGAGCAGTTCATGCAAATCGTCGATTTTTGACCTTTTTACTCTTGATTTCATTTCTTCTCTATGATAAAGTTTAGAAGTTAGAGTAAAAGGAGGGTTAACTATGCATACTGCTTTGATGGTCATCTTGGCTATTGTCAGTATTTTTCTTATCGCGAGCGTACTTCTTCAGTCCGGCAACAGCGACGGTCTTTCCGGCTCCATCGCCGGCGGCGCCGAGCAGCTGTTCGGTAAGAAGAAGAGCAGCGGTTATGAGCTTCTGCTGAAGAGAATGACCGTGGTGGCAGCGATCGCTTTTATCGTGCTGTCGCTGATCCTGGTCGTCCTTGAATAGTCTATTATTTATTTAAATAATTGCTTGATTCGAGAGGTGCGAATTCCGCACCTCTTTCGTACCGTAATCAAGCGAAAGGGAGGTATTATCTTATGATCAATTGGTTGGCGCCTCTCGCCGCTGCCATCGGCCTCGTCGTCGCGTTCGCTCTGACGACCTGGATCGGCAAGCAGGACGAGGGCACAGACAGGATGAAGGAGATCTCCGGCTACATCAGAGAGGGCGCGTTCGCCTTCCTGAAGAGTGAGTACAAGATCATGGTCATCGTCATCGTCGTGTTGTTCCTGCTGATCGGCTTCGGCATCAGCTGGACCACCGCGGTCCTCTACGTGATCGGCGCTCTGCTCTCCGTTCTCGCCGGCTTCTTCGGTATGAACGTTGCTACCAAGGGCAACGTCAGAACGGCTGCTGCTGCCAAGGACGGCGGCATGACCAAGGCTCTGGCTGTCGCGTTCAGAAGCGGCGCCGTCATGGGTCTTTGCGTCGCGGGCCTCGGCCTGCTGGGCGTGGGCGTGGTCTTCTGCCTGCTTGACCTGGCGACCGTCGTGCAGTGCATCACCGGTTTCTCTCTGGGTGCTTCCTCCATGGCTCTGTTCGGCAGAGTCGGCGGCGGCATCTACACCAAGGCTGCTGACGTAGGCGCTGACCTCGTCGGTAAGGTCGAGGCCGGCATCCCTGAGGATGACCCGCGCAACCCGGCCGTCATCGCTGACAACGTCGGCGACAACGTCGGCGACGTCGCCGGTATGGGCTCCGACCTGTTCGAGTCCTATGTCGGCTCCATCGTTTCCGCGATCACTCTGGCTGCTGTTGCGGCTACCAATTCCAACGGTGCTTTCGACCAGACCACCGCTGCGGTCTTCCCGCTGCTGCTGGCTGCTGTCGGTATCATCGCTTCCGTCATCGGCATCGTGCTGGTGAGAGGCAAGGAGGGTGTCAACCCGGCTAAGTCCCTGGACGCCGGTACGCTGATCAGCTCCGCCATCGTCATCGTCTGCTCGTTCGTGATGTCCAACGTCATGCTGGGTTCCCTCAAGTATGCCTGGGCTATCATCGCCGGCCTCGTCTGCGGCGTTGCCATCGGTAAGATCACCGAGGTCTACACCTCCGCTGACTACGGTTTTGTTAAGAAGATCGCCGACCAGTCCCAGACCGGTGCGGCTACCACGATCATCTCCGGTCTCAGCGTCGGCATGAACTCCACGCTGTTCCCGATCGTCCTGATTTCCGTGGGCATCGCTGTCGCTTATATGTGCGGCGGCATCTACGGCATCGCTCTCGCTGCTGTCGGTATGCTTTCCACCACCGGTATGACCGTTGCGGTCGACGCCTATGGTCCGGTTTCCGACAACGCCGGCGGTATCGCTGAGATGAGCGAACTGCCGGAATCCGTCAGAGACATCACCGACACCCTGGATGCGGTCGGCAACACCACCGCTGCCATCGGTAAGGGCTTCGCCATCGGTTCTGCCGCTCTGACCGCCCTGGCTCTGTTCGTCTCCTATGCGGAGGTCGCTCAGATCAGTGTCGTTTCCCTGCTGAACCCGATGGTCATCATCGGCCTGTTCATCGGCGCTATGCTGCCGTTCCTGTTCTCCGCTCTGACCATGAGCTCTGTCGGCAAGGCTGCCAACCAGATGATCGAAGAGGTCAGAAGACAGTTCAGAGAGGACAAGGGCATCATGGAAGGTACTTCCAAGCCGGATTACGCCAGATGCGTCCAGATCTCCACGGTCGCGGCTCTGAAGGAAATGATCCTCCCGGCCGTCCTGGCGATCGTCGTTCCGCTGGTCGTCGGTTTCGTCCTCGGTAAGGAAGCTCTCGCGGGCTGCCTGGCCGGCGCTCTCGCTGCAGGCGTCCTCCTCGCCATCATGATGGCGAACGCGGGCGGTGCCTGGGACAACGCGAAGAAGTACATCGAGCAGGGTCACTTCGGCGGCAAGGGTTCCGAGCCGCACAAGGCTGCTGTTGTCGGCGACACCGTCGGCGATCCGTTCAAGGATACCTCTGGTCCGTCCATCAACATCCTGATCAAGCTCATGACCATCGTGGCTGTCGTCTTTGCTCCGATGTTCGGTGCCGGCATCTTCGGTCTGTAAGATCGGATCCAAAACGAATCAAACCCCCGTTCCGGATGGAGCGGGGGTTTTTCTATGTGGCGGGGTGGGTCGACGTGGATTTGTCGCAAAGAGCGGAAATGTGGCGTTTTGCTGCAGCAAATCAATGGAAATCACGGCCTTGCGACAAATGAGGCCGGCCAGGCGGGGGGCACTTGTCGCAAAGAGCGGAAATGAGGCGTTTTGCTGCAGCAAATCAAAGGGAATCGCGGTATTGCGACAAAACGCTGCAGGCATCAAAAAACCGCGGAAGGGGACTTCCGCGGTTTTGGTCTAAGCAGGTCGCTTATTTGTTCTGGAACTCGGCCGGTCTCTTCTCGAGGAACGCCTTCATGCCTTCCTTCTGGTCTTCGGTGGCGAAGCAGAGGGCGATGGATTCGATCTCGAGGATGCTGGCGGACTTGATGTCCATCTCAAAGCCGTTGTTGATCGCGCTCTTGGCCATCTTGATGGCGATCGGAGCCTTGGAGGCGATGGTGCGGGCGGTCTTCTCCGCGACTTCCATCAGCTCTTCCGGTTCGACGACGCGCTCGACGAGGCCGATGCGGAGGGCTTCCTCGGCGCCGATGATCTCAGCGGTGAGGATCAGGTACTCGGCCATGCCCTTGCCGACGAGGCGGGAGAGTCTCTGGGTGCCGCCGAAGCCCGGGATGATGCCGAGGCCGACTTCCGGCTGGCCGAACTTCGCCTTGGAGGAGGCGATGCGGATGTCGCAGGCCATGGAGAGCTCGCAGCCGCCGCCGAGGGCGAAACCGTTGACTGCAGCGACGACAGCCTTCGGGCAGTTCTCGATCTTATTCATGACCGCGTGGCCCTTTGCCATCATGGCACGGCCTTCCATGGCGTTCAGGGAGCTCATCTGGGCGATGTCAGCGCCGGCGACGAAGGAGCGGCCCTCACCGGTGACGATGACTGCCTTGACGGCGTCGTCGTTCTCGATCTCGGTGAACGCGGCGTCCAGCTCGTTCAGAACGTCGGTGTTCAGGGCGTTCAGAGCCTTCGGTCTGTTGATGGTGACGATGGCAAGACCATCGTTGACTTCATACTTGATGTTCTCGTACATAGTGATTTCCTTTCGTAAAGATGATACGGGATTGGTCTGTTAATAATATATCACTATGTCAGATGGTTTTCAACCTTTCCAGCGCTTTCCTGACCGCCGGGATGCAAAGGATGATGATCGTGATGGCGCCCTCCGCCGCCAGGTAGGTGAGATTGTACCAGAGGGACCAGGTCAGGGCGCTGAAGCCTTCCGGAGCGTACTCGCCGAAGAAGATGACGCCGGAGAGGACGGCCATGACGTAGCGGCCGAAGATGCCCAGGAGATAGCCCTTGATCAGGCCGTGGTCCATATTGCGGCAGAAGCCGGAGAGGCCCAGGGCGCCGAAGGCGAACGGATAGTCGATCAAAAGCTGGATCGGGTGGATGACGTAAGGCCCGAAGATCAGGTTCAGAAGGCCCAGGGCGAAGCCGGCCAGGATGCCCTGGCGTGGGCCGAGCAGGTAGCCGACCAGGACGATCGGCAGCATGGAGAAGGCGGTGACGGAGCCGCCCTGCGGCATCTCGAAGAGCTTGATGTTGCTGAGGATCATGGCCATCGCTACCAGGACGGCGGAGATGGTGAGCCCCTTGACATTGTATTTGTTATCCTTCCCGCCCAGGATCAGGATCAGGAAGAACATGATGGCGATCACGACGACGGTCGTGATCTGGCCGGTGGTGGACTCGAAAAAGCCCTGCAGATTGTCGAACATAAAAAATACCTCCTTGAAAAACTCAGGAGGGGAGGCAGATGGATCCCGCAGGCGTGATTGCCCGTTCGATCGCGTTTCCCTACGGCGGCATTATCCGCGTCAGGTGATGAGGGTCTTACCGGCAGGCGGTAACTCTCAGCAGATGCTCCCCTTGCGATTTCTATGTATAAAGAGTACTAAGTTTATTGAGATTTGTCAATATCCCGGGTGTGGATCACCAGGAGTTTTCCGTCTTCGAAGGAGATGGTGGCTTTCTCTCCGAGGATCTCGTTGCTGACGCCTAAGGTCGTGTCCGGAGTCAGGTCGTGGCGGTCCAGGGTGTACTTGCAGCCGCGAATCGACAGGGATCTTACAGGGCCGGCGTAGGCGATCAGGCCCAGGTAGGTGTAGTCGGTTTCGAGAAGGGTCCGGGGCAGCTCGTAGGTGCCCGGAGCGAGCATATACACCAGGTTCTGACCGTCCAGAAAGGCCGAAAACGCCGATTTCCCGCAGTATTTTGCCAGCATCCCGACATTGCCCATGGCGTGGTCAAAACGGCCTCCGAGGCCGCCCAGGACCAGGATCCGTTCCGCGCCCCGGGAGGCTGCCAGGTCGATGGCCGCCTCGCTGTCGGTCATGTCCTTGACCTTCGGCAGCAGGATCATGTCCTCGCCGGCGGCTTTGACCGCCTCCGGGTCCGGCCGGGCAGAGGAGTCGTAGTCGCCGATCAAAATATCCGGGCGGATGCCGAGGGCTTCCGCGTTCCGATAGCCGCCGTCCGCGCAGATGACGGTGACCTCTTCCTCCGACGCCAGGCTGCGGAGCGCGGCGAGGGGAAGGGTCTCAGGGTGATCGATGTAGGATGTGACAACTAAAGCGTGTTTCATGGTGACCTCGTTGCTTTTGGGGTATGATATAGTATATAATAACATAGTTCACAGACCTTATAAAAGTATTCGGAGGGAATAGAGATGAACAATATCGTCAGAGAATCCGCAGGTGAGCTCAGGGCTCTGGGCCGCAACGCCCTGGGCAAATACTGGAAAGAGGTGGCGGTCATCATCGTGATCTACGAAGCCATCATGATGCTCATCCCGAGCCTGATCGCGACAGCCGTCCCATCCATGATCAGCACCTATGATATCTACGGGACCACGGTCCGCGTGTCCTCGTTCCCGGGCCTTTATGATTTCGTCCTCGGCGGCGTGATGCTGCTGGGCCTGTATACCTTCATGCTGATGCTGTGCAGGACCAGACAGTTCCACAGGGAACACCTGTTCAGCGGCTTCAACCACTTTCTGAACGCCTTCCTGACCTGGGCCCTGATGGACATCCTCATCGGCATCGGTTTTGCCCTGTTTATCGTGCCGGGCGTCATCCTGTTTCTCTGCTATTCCCAGGCGTTGTTCATCCTTGCGGACGATCCGACCAAGGGCCCGATCCAGTGCCTCAGGGAATCCAGAGAGATGATGATGGGGAACAAGCTTTCCTATCTCGCCATGAATCTGTCCTTCATCGGATGGGCCATCGTCGCAGGCATTGCCATCGGTATCCTGGGCGGTGTCATCGGTATGATCGCGCCATCTCTTTTCTCCTCCGACGTGGGCAGTGCGATCTGGAATTTCATCACCTCCATCCTGGCCTCCGGCCTGATCGCCTATATCCTCGCGACGGATACGATGTTCTACGAACTGGCCAGCGGCCATCTGGTGAAGCAGTCGAACTTCAGCCGCTATGACGGCAGCCGCCAGGGCTTCGGCCC
This sequence comes from uncultured Eubacteriales bacterium, assembly GCA_902803185.1. Lineage (GTDB taxonomy): Bacteria > Bacillota > Clostridia > Peptostreptococcales > Anaerovoracaceae > Eubacterium_B. Next base: position 3,824 of record CADCOV010000090.1, on the reverse strand, counting down.
GCAGGGAGGCGGCTGGAACAACCAGGGCCCGCAGAACTTCGGTCAGCAGAACTACGGCCAGAACGGCAAGGGCTGGAACGTCCCGCCGCAGCAGGGCTGGGCCCCGGGGAATGCCCAGCAGCGCCCGGCCCAGCCGTATCAGCAGCCGCCGCAGCAGGCGCCGCAGAACTGGTACGAACCGCCGGCCGAGCCTGAGGCGCCGACCTATCCGCAGCAGCCGGAGACGCCGGTCGAGCCGGCCCCGCCTGCAGAACCGGTGCAGCCGGAAGCCCCGTCCGAGCCGAAGGGACCGTTCGAGGCCTGACCGCCGGGCAAAAGCACAGACACCAAAAAGCCAGCCCATCGAGGCTGGCTTTTCTGTGCTCATTTTTCCCGCAGGGTCCGAAGCAGCGCTTCCATGTCCTCCGCAGGGGGCGCCTCCACCTCGAGGCGCGTTTTTTTGATCGGGTGATCGCAGGCGAAGTATCTGGCGTGGAGGGCCTGCCGGGCCGGGAACCGGGGATCGGCGCCGCCGTACAGCGGGTCGCCCAGGAGCGGGTGGCCGATGTGGGAGAGGTGGACCCGGATCTGGTGGGTGCGGCCGGTCAGGAGCCTGAGATCCACGAGGGTCAGGGCGCTGTCGCCTTCACCCAGCCGCTCCAGAACCGTGACCTCCGTCACGGAAGGGAATCCGCCTTCCTCTTCGGGGACCACGGCCCGGACGATGCTGTCCGGGGAAGGGCGGCCGATCGGAAGATCGATGGTGAACCGGTCCTCCTCGATGCGGCCAAGGGCGATGGCGGTGTAGCGCTTCTCCGTGCGGCCCTGAGACATCTGGCGGTTCAGGTCCGCCTGGCAGTGGGAGTTCTTCGCCACGACCAGAACGCCGCTGGTGTCCATGTCCAGCCGGTTCACGAACCGGACCTTGAAGGCCTGGTCCGTGTCCTGCATGTACTTCATCAGGCCGTTGGCGATGGTGTGGACCGGGTGGCCCCGGGTCGGGTGGACGGTGACACCGGGCTGCTTGTCGATCAAAAGGAGGTCCTCATCCTCGTAGAGCACGTGGATCGGGATGTCCTCCGCCGGGAAACCGCTCTCCTCATCGGGAAAAGAGACGGTGACCGTATCGCCGTCTCTGACCGTGACCCAGCCCGGAACGGTCTCGCCGTTCAGCTGCAGGAGGTCCTGGTATTTGATTTTGCTCATCAGGCGGGAGGAGAGGTGGTAGCGGGACTTGACCAGTTTCTTCAGCTGCTGTCCCTCCTCGGCCGCCGTCACGGTAAAGGTGTATTTTTCCATTGGTATTACAGGAACTTGCTCTTCACTTTGGTCCAGAAGTCGTAGCTCTCGAACCGCATCAGCTGGATGGTGGTGTCGGAGAGCATGACATCGACCCGCTCGATGTCGTCATAGTGGCGGCTGATGCCGTCGTAGGCCACGGTGATGTCCCGGTTCAGCGGGAGATCGTCCGGCACGATGCTCATGGTCAGGTCCGGCGGCAGCAGGATGCTGGAGGTGAAGGACCGGTAGGCCGTCGTGTTCATCGGCGCGATCGGGGTCGCCTGGAGCAGCTTGAGCCGCGGATCCACGATGGAGCCGCCCAGGGAGTAGTTATAGGCGGTGCTGCCGGCAGGGGTCGAGATCAAAAGCCCGTCGCCGCTGAACCGCTCGATGAAGCTCCCCCCGATGGAGATGTTGAAGTGGACCGAGTGGGAGAAGTTGTCGGCGCTGGCGATGATGATCTCGTTCAGGCCGGTGATCTCCTCGCTGACGCCGGCGTGGTCGATGACCGCCCGGACCGTCTGCATCGGCTGCAGGGAATAGCGCCCCTGGGTGTAGTTGTAGATGAAGTCGTCCAGCCGGTCCGGCATGATCTCCTGGAAGAAGCCCAGGTGGCCGGTGTTGATGCCGATCAAAGGGGTGGACGGGAAGTCCAGGGCGTGGATCGCCCTGAGGAAGGTGCCGTCGCCGCCGATGATGACGATGAGTTCCGTGTCCTTGTCCGGCTCTTCCACGAGGGTGAAGCCCAGGTTGTCCAGCTTCTTCCGGAGCTTCCTCAGAGTCTGTTTGGAAGCCTGGGTATCGCTGCTGTAGATGTAGATGTCTCTGCTCATGTCATGTCCTCCGAAAAGGGGGTCTGTCTTCCTATGCCTCCATCAAAGCTTCCAGCTCGTCCAGCAGGCCCCTGAAGATCTCCAGGGCGGCCTCGACGGATTCCTTTTTGCTCATGTCGACGCCGGCCACCTTGAGCTCGTCCACCGGGTAGGCGGAGGAACCCATGGAGAGGAACATCCTGTAGTCGGCCACCGCCGGGGCACCTTCGCTCAGGATGCGGTTCGCCAGCGCCGTGGCGGCGGAGAAGCCCGTCGCGTACTGATAGACGTAGTAGGCGGAGTAGAAGTGCGGGATGCGGGCCCACTCGTACTGGATCAGATCGTCGTGGGCGATCGCGTCGCCGAAGTACAGGGTGTTCAGCCGGTCATACTCCTTGCACAGCCATTCCGGGGTCAGAGCGCCGCCGCCCTCCACGTAGCGGTGGGTGAGGAGCTCGAACTCGGCGAACATGGTCTGGCGGAACACGGTGCCTCTGAACTCCTCCAGGAAGCGGTTCAGCAGGTACTTCTTCATCTCCTTGTCCGTCTCGTTCTTCAGCCAGTGGCGGAGCAGGAGTTTCTCGTTCACCGTGGAGGCCACCTCAGCGACGAAGATGGTGTAGCCGCTGTAGCAGAACGGCTGGGTATGGTTGGTGTGCCAGGTGTGCATGGAGTGGCCCATCTCGTGGACCAGGGTCAGCACATCCTGGAGCTTGTCGTTGTAGTTCAGCAGGATGTACGGATCGCTGTCGTAGCAGCCGTTGCTGTAGGCTCCGCTTCTCTTGCCCTCGGTCTCATAGACGTCGATCCAGCCGTTCAGGGCGCCGTCCACGGCGGTCTTCACGTAGTCCTCGCCGAGAGGGGCCAGGGCTTCCTGCATGATGCCCACAGCCTCTTCGAACGGGACGACCCGTTCCGGCACCTCGACCACCGGCATGTAGACGTCGAACATCTTCATCTCATCGAGGCCCAGCCACTTCTTGCGGAGCGCCATGTAGCGGTGGAGCTCAGGCAGGAACTCGTGGACCGCGTCGATCAGGTTGCTGTAGACGGATTCCGGGATCTCGTCGCCGGAAAGGGCGGCGGAGAGGGAGGAATCGTAGTGGCGGATCCGGGCGGTCAGGCAGTCGCCTTTGACGCTGCTGGCGTAGGTGGCGCCCAGCGTGTTGATGTGGGCCTTGAAGGTCTCGTAGAGGCGGGTGAAGGCGGCCTCTCTGACGCTGCGGTCCCGGTTCTCCAGGAAGGAGACGTAGTTGCCGTGGGTCAAAGCCACTTCCTCGCCGTTCTCATCCTTGATCTTGCCGAAGGTGAGGTCGGCGTTGTTCAGCATGGAGAAGATGTTGTGGGCGTCCTCGGTGATCTCCGAGAACTGGGCGATCAGGTTCTCCTCGACGGCGGAGAGGACGTGCTTCTTCTCCTTCAGGATGCCTTCCACCATGAAGCGGTAGACCTCAAGCTCCGGCTCTTCCGCGAAGAAGCCCCAGATCTTCTCCTCCGGCGCGGCGATGAGCTCCGGCGTGCAGAAACTGGTCCGGGCGGAGGAGGCGGCGATGGCGGACATGCCGCGGCCGAACATCTCCTGGTAGGCGGCGACTCTCGTGTCCTCGTCCTGGCGCTGCATGGCGAAGCACATGAGTTTGCTGAAGAGCCTCTGCAGGTCGTCGTTGGCCTTGAGGACCCCGAGCAGGGAAGCCGCGCTCTCCGTCACCTTGCCCTCGTAGGCCGCAACCGCGTCGGTCAGGGCAGGGATCT
>CADCOV010000089.1 GCA_902803185.1 uncultured Eubacteriales bacterium | reverse complement strand
GGACATCGACCGTTCCTGCCGCCTGATGACCGTGACCAGCACCGTTTTGGTGGTCCTGGGCGCGTTGGCAAGGGCCGGGCTGGGGATGCTGATCTTCCGGTAAAAGACCCCATTTTCTGACCTTTGGGAAAATGAGAGCATCTTCCTTCCCAGTGTTGACGGGGCATGGGCGGTATGATATATTTGTAACGTTGGAATGAAACAAAAAGCTATATATGACCGCGGTGTCCTCCGAGGAGGGAGAATAGGGAATCAGGTGAAAATCCTGAACGATCTCGTCACTGTATGCGGGGAGCGACGGCAAACGCGCCACTGGCCTCATGGGCCGGGAAGGCTGCCGGAGCCCTGATCCGTAAGTCAGGAGACCTGCCGCCTGGTCAGGAACGCAGATCCCATGAGGGATCTGAGGCCACGAGGTTTTGGCTCGGAACGTCCGCTTCTTTTGATGTACGGAAGATTTCCCCTGCCCCTGTGGCAGGGTCTTTTTTATCCCGTGACTCCAATCAGGGAGCCGGGGGACGTTCCAGGAAACCGGTCCGCCGGACCGCGAAGACGGCCGGACGGACAAATGAAAGAAGGAGGAAACCCAAAATGAAGAAGAGAGTTTTGGCAACTGTTCTCGCTCTGGCAATGGTCATGATGCTGATGGCCGGCTGCAGCAAGAAGGAAGAGCCGGCTCCGGCGGAGGACACAGAAGCCGAGGAGCAGCAGGAAGAGGAAGAACAGTCTGAGGAGCCTGCAGAGGGCGAAGAGGACGAGGAGAACTATGAGACCGGAGACGCGTCCCTGGACGATCCTCTGAACCAGGACGAGATCGGTGAGACCGAGCTCCTGGTCGTCAGCTTCGGCACCAGCTACAACGACAGCCGTCGTCTGACCATCGGCGCCATCGAGAACGCTATGAAGAACGCGTTCCCGGAAATGAGCGTCCGCAGAGCTTTCACCAGCCAGATCATCATCGACCACGTCAAGTCCAGAGACGGCGAAGTGATCGATAACCTGACCGAGGCCCTTGACCGCGCTGTCGCGAACAACGTCAAGAACCTGGTCGTGCAGCCGACCCACCTGATGGCCGGTCTTGAGTACAACGACATCCTCGATGAGATCGCCAAGTATTCCGATTCCTTCGAGAAGGTCGTCATCGGCAAGAACATCCTCGACACCGATGAGGACTTCAAGGCCGTCGAGAAGATCATCACCGATGCCACCGCTGACCTGGTCGACGATGACACCGCGATCGTCTTCATGGGACACGGCACCGAGGCCGAGTCCAACGCCGTCTATGCGAAGATGCAGGACATGCTGACCGCTGATGGTTTTGATCACTACTTCATCGGCACCGTCGAGGCGACCCCGTCCCTGGAGGATGTCATCGCCGCGGTCAAGGAAGCCGGCTACACGAAGGTCGTTCTCCGTCCGCTGATGATCGTTGCCGGCGACCACGCCAACAACGACATGGCCGGTGACGAGGAAGGTTCCTGGAAGGATGGGTTCACCAAGGCCGGTTTCGAGGTCACCACTGTCGTGGAAGGCCTTGGCCAGCTGGAAGGCATCCAGAACCTGCTGGTCGAGCACGCGAAGGCCGCCGTTGCACAGCTCGGCTGATGACAGCAATTCTGTTATAATCACCTTAATTACGAAAAGAGAGATGCAGCATCCCGGAGTGATCCGGGCATGCTGCATTTCGGCAGAAAGGAAACTTTGATGGCATCCAAGAAAATCAGACTGACAGCGGTGCTGCTGTGCCTCGTCCTGGCTCTCTCCATGCTCTCCGCCTGCGGAAGCAAGGATGACGCTGCCGAGGGAGAGACCCAGGAGGAAACGCAGGAGACCCAGGAGGAGACCGAGGAAGAAGAACAGGGCGAGGAGCCGTCCGGCACCGGCGTCGCCACGTCGGATGACATGACTGCGGTGGAAGACGTGGTGGAGGAGGGCATGGTCCCGGTCACCGCGGACCAGCTGGTGGACGGCACTTACGAGATCAACATGAAATCCAGCTCTTCGATGTTCAAGGTCCCTGTGATCAAGCTGGTGGTCCAGGATGGCAAGATGCAGGCCCTTCTGATGATGACGAGCGAGGCTTACAGCCATATGTACGCCGGCACTGCGGAAGAGGCGGCGGCTGCGTCCGAGGCGGATTGGATCCCGCTGGGAGACGAGGAGAACGGTTTCAGGACCTTCGTCCTGCCGATCGACGCCTTGGACGCGCCGGTCAGCTGTGCGGCTCTGAGCGTCAAGAAGCAGCTCTGGTATGACCGCACCCTGCTCTTCCGTGCCGACAGCCTGCCTTTGGAAGCCTTCAAGGAGGGCGTCCTGACCACGCCGGCGGACCTGGCGATGGCGGACGGCGAGTACACGGTGGAAGTGGCCTTCGCGGGCGGCACCGGCAAGACGACCGTCACCACGCCGACGAAGATCGTCTTTGCGGACGGCACCTGCACCGCCACCATCGAGTTCAGCTCCCCGAACTACGACTACATGCTGGTGAACGGCGAGAAGTACCTCCCGGTGAACGAGGAGGGCAACTCCACCTTCGAGATCCCGGTCTCCGTCTTTGACCGCCCGATGGCGATCGCCGCGGACACCACCGCCATGAGCACGCCGCACGAGATCGATTACACCCTGACCTTCGACTCCGCGTCGCTGAAGCCGGCGGCATAACAAAAGGATGAAAGGCGCAGCCTGCGGGCTGCGTCTTTTTGTGTGCAGGACGGCATTTGTCGCAGGAGCGCGTTTTGCCTTCATTTGTTATCTCAAAACGCCCCTTTTTCAAGTCCTGCGACAGATCGGCGGCGAGCGTCGGCAGGCATTTGTCGCAGGATCACGTTTTGGCTTCATTTGTTATCTCAAAACGCCCCTTTTTCAAGTTCTGCGACAAATCGCCCCCGCGCGCCGGGGATGAAAACCGCCTCAAAGTGTGGTAAGATGGGGGCAGATATAATAACGGAGGTGCGATATGGCAAAGTTCTATATGCCTGTAGAAGTATATGAAGAGCCGAACGCGGTGATGAACCACGCGGCGGACCTTAAGGCCTTCGGCGAGAAGGCTTTGATCGTGACGGGGCGGCATTCCGCAGAGGCCAACGGGTCCCTGGCGGACGTGACCGCGGCCCTGGACAGCGCAGGGGTGGCCTGGTGCCACTTCAACGAGGTGGAGGAGAACCCGTCCGTGGATACGGTGATGAAGGCCCGGGAGCTGGGCCAGGCTGAAGGGGCGGATTTCGTCATCGGCGTGGGCGGCGGCTCCCCGATGGACGCGGCGAAGGCCATCGCCCTGCTGCTGGCCCATCCGGAACGGGGCAGCGAGCTCCTCTATGAGGCCGGCGACAGCGCGGCGCTGCCGATCGTGGCGGTGCCGACCACCTGCGGCACCGGTTCGGAGGTGACCCCGGTGTCGGTGCTGACCAACCGGGAGACCGGCGTCAAGAAGGCGATCCCTCACCAGCTTTTCCCGGATCTGGCTTTGATCGACGGGAAGTATCTGGCGTCCGCGCCTCTCAAGGTGCTGGCGAACACCGCCTTCGACGCCCTGACCCACCTGTTCGAGAGCTACCTGAACGTCACGGCGACGCCGTACAGCAGGATGTGCGTGGAGGCGGGCCTCAAGACCTGGGCCCTCTCCCAGCCGGTGATCCGGGGCGAGAAGGCGCCGGAAGAGGAGGACTTCCTCAACATGATGCGGGCTTCCACCTACGGGGGCATGGCGATCGCCCAGACCTCCACGGTCCTGCCCCACGGCCTGAGCTACGCGCTGACCACCAGGCTCCACGTGCCCCACGGCAAGGCCACGGCCTACTTCACCGCCGGATACCTCACGGAGGCGCCGGCGGCGGACAGGGACTACCTCCTGAAGACGGCGGGCTTTAAGGATCTCGAGGATTTCCGGGCGGTCTATCACGGCGCCTGCGGCGAGGTGGAGGCGGATCCGGAGACGCTCCGGGAGGCCCTCGCCATCGCGGTCAGCGAGGTGATGGCCGGCGGCAAGACGAAGCTCTCCCCGATGCCGGCGGACGAGGCGATGCTGCAGAGGATCGCCTGCTACGAGCTGGAGCACTGAGGGAAGATCACACCATTCATAGAGGACAGGGAAGGAGACAGACCGTGAAAGAAAAGACACTGCTGGTCACGGGCTTTGAGCCCTTCGGCGGCAAAGACATCAACATGTCCTGGGAGGCGGCGGCCGCACTGCCGGAGGAGATCGGCGCCTACCGCCTGGTGAAGAGGAAGCTGCCGACGGTGTTCCGGAAGGCCGGCGCCCTCGCCATCGGGGCCATCGAGGAGATCAAGCCGGACGCGGTGATCTGCCTGGGTGAGGCCGGCGGCCAGAGTGCGGTGACGCCGGAGCTGGTGGCGCTGAACCTCAGGTTCGGCCGGATCCCGGACAACGAGGGACAGGCGCCGCGGGACGAGGTCATCTCCGAGGGAGGCGAGAACGCTTTGTTCTCCACCCTGCCGGCCAGGAAGATGGCGGAGGCCATCGCGGCGGCGGGAAAGCCGGGCGAGCTCTCCCTGTCGGCGGGGCTCTTCGTCTGCAACGACGTGATGTACCAGGTGCTGGAGCACCTCAAGGGGAGCGAAGTGCCGATGGACTTCATCCACGTGCCGGCGGACGGCGAGATGACGGCAGAGGAGATCGCGGCGGCCCTCACCGTCGCCATCGAGAGCATCGGCTGAGGCGGAAGGCCTCCGGGCCGGCAAAAGAAACGATACAGCATAGAGGCGGGCTCTGAACAGAAAGCGGCCCTGCCGGTCTCAAGACCGGGGGCCGCTGTTTCGTTAGATCTCTATGCCTTGGCCAGTCTGCAGAACTCCTCCGCCCTGGCTTCGATGCTTTCGAAGGCGCTGTCCCAGAAGGCCTGGGTGGTGATGTCCGCACCGGCGATGGCGGCGATCTCCTCCAGACGGTTCGTGCCGGTGGCGGCGAGGAGGTCCCGGTAGCGGGCCGGGAATCCTTCCGGGTCCTTTTTGTACATACTGTACAGACCCTTGGAGAACAGCAGTCCGAAGTAGTACGGGTAGTTGTAGTAGTGATACTGCGGGATGTAGTAGTGGACCTTCGGCATCCACAGATACGGGTGCAGGAAGGCAGGATCCACCGCGTCTCCGAACACTTCCTTCTGCGCGTCTGTCATCAGCCGGCAGAGGTCCTCCGGCAGCAGCCGCCGTTTGGCCCGCAGCGCCAGGACCCGGTCCTCGAACAGATAGCGGCTGTAGACGTCCATGACCACCTGCACCGTGCCGGAAAGATCCGCGTCCAGCAGGGACAGCCGGTCTCCGGCGTTTCGGGCGAGGCACCCCTCCGCGAACAGGGTCTCGTTCATGGTGGAGGCGGTCTCGCAGATCGGCGTAGGCGCGTCTCTCAGGATCATCGGGATCCGGTCCAGACAGCGGTTGTGATAGGCGTGGCCCAGCTCATGGGCGATGGTGCGGGCGCTCTGCAGGGAACCGCCGTAGTTCACCAGGATCCGGTTCTCCCGGAGGGCAGGAAGGTCAAAACAGACGCCGCCGCTCCG
>CADCOV010000088.1 GCA_902803185.1 uncultured Eubacteriales bacterium | reverse complement strand
GTTGGAGATTTGAGTGGAGCTGTCCTTAGTACGAGAGGACCGGGATGGACATACCTCTGGTGCACCAGTTGTTCTGCCAAGGGCATAGCTGGGTAGCTAAGTATGGACGGGATAAGCGCTGAAAGCATCTAAGTGCGAAGCCCCCCACAAGATGAGATCTCCTATTCTAAGACCCGTGGGAGACTACCACGTTGATAGGTCAGAGGTGGAAGCGCAGCAATGCGTGCAGCTGACTGATACTAATAGGTCGAACACTTGACCAGTGGTTTCAAAGGAAATGCCGCGAGTAGTTCGCGTGAACACGTTATTCGGTTCTTAGGCACAAACAAGTCAATATCCGGTGACTATAGCGAAGAGGTCCCACCTGTTCCCATCTCGAACACAGTAGTTAAGCTCTTCAGCGCCGATGATACCTGGCGGGCGACTGCCCGGGAAAGCAGGACGTTGCCGGTTTACAAGAGAACGCTTCGGCGTTCTCTTTTTTTCTGCATTCAAGGCGGCTTGGCCTTTTCACTTTGACCCTTTTTCTATTCATTGATATATGGTATAATATTCTATCGAACAGGAAGGTGAGCACGATGTTTGCTTTGAAGGTGATATTCTGCATCCTGCTCTGTTGTCCACTGGCGTACATCGGATTTTTACTTTTCAACAAGCTGATGGATACGATCATCAAGGGACGGTAAGGGCGTGAGCAGAGGTTACTTCATATCGATAGAGGGCGGCGATGGATCCGGAAAATCCACGCAGCTGCAGCATATTCGGGAATACATGGAGGAGCGGAAGATCGACGCTTTGTTCACCAGGGAGCCGGGCGGTACGCCGATCGGCGAACAGGTGAGACGGGTGATCCTGGATCCCGGCAATACCGGGATGGCGGGAATGACCGAAGCTCTGCTTTATGCTGCGGCGAGAGCCCAGATCGTGCGGGAGGTCATCCGGCCGGCCATCGAGGCGGGCCGCACCGTGGTCTGCGACCGGTTCGTGGATTCCAGCCTGGCCTACCAGGGCTACGCCCGGGGCCTGGGGGACGCGGTGGGCGCCATCAACGCCTATGCGGTGGACGGGCTCATGCCGGACATGACGATCTTCCTGGACATCTCTCCGGTGGACGCGCTGCACCGTGTCGACAACGAGGACCGGGGAGAGCGGGACCGTCTGGAGCTGGAGGCCGCGGCCTTCCACATGGACGTGTACCGGGGATACAAGGCTTTGATCGAGGCGGACCGCGAGAGCGGGGGCCATCGGTTTTTCACCGTAGACGCATCGCTTCCGCCGGAGGAGGTGCGGAAGCGGATCGCTGCCGGGCTGGATGCTTTGTTCGGCTTCACGGCAGAATAGGGAGCGGCTATGGCGCTGGAAACGTTCAGAAACTCAGGCAGGACGGCCGAGCGGCTGGGAGAAGCGATCCGCGGCGACCGGCTGAGCCACGCCTACATCATAGAGGGGGACGCGCTGTCCGATAAGGTCGGCTTTGCCGAAGGGTTCGCGGCGGCGATCCTGTGTCCGGAGAAGCCGGGGGTGGGCTGCGGCGTCTGTCCGACCTGCCGCCAGGTAGCCCACGGCAGCTACGACGACCTCTACCACTTCCGCAAGGAGGAGAACCGCGCGTCTCTCAGGGACACGGTCATCCAGCAGCTGCAGAAGGACCTTCTGAACCTGCCTGCGGGCCGGGGCAAGCGGAACATCGCCATCGTCGAGGACGTGGACACTCTCACGGACTGGGCCCAGAACCGGCTCCTCAAGACCCTGGAGGAACCGCTGCCGGGCACGGTGATCCTGCTCCTGTCGGAGAACAGCGAGAACCTGCTGCCGACCATCCGGTCCCGCTGCGTCAAGATCCGCATCGGCGGAGAGGCGGCGGCCGAGACCCCGAAAGAAAAGAAATACAGAGAACTGGCGGAGGAACTGACCGAGATGGCGGTCTCCGGCGCCTATTTTTACGAGATCAAGAACAAGCTGGACCGGCAGATCAAGGACCGGGACGCCGCACTGGCGTTCCTGGACGCGGAGGAGCGACTGATGCGGGAGATCATGCTGGAGGGCAACGCGCCTTTGATGGACAGATCCAAGGCGCTGGCCTGCGTCGGCTACATAGAAGAAGCGCGGCGGGACATCCTGAGAAACGTCAGACACGTATACGCCGTGAGGAACCTTCTTCTGAAAATCGGAGGATAACGAACATGATCACAGTCACCGGAGTGAGATTCCGCAACACCGGTAAAGTATATTATTTCGATCCGGGCAAGCACACCGACCTCAAGGCCGGCACCGGCGTCATCGTCGAGACCGCCAGAGGCCTGGAGTTCGGCACCGTCTCCATGCCGCCGACGGAGGTCAAAGAGATGGACGTGGTCAAGCCGCTGAAGAAGGTGGTCAGGATCGCGACGGAGGCGGACATCCGGAAAAAAGAAGAGAACGAGAACAAGCGGTCAGAGGCCATGCGGCTTTGTCAGGAGAAGATCGACAAGCATAAGCTGGACATGAAGCTGATCGATGTGGAATACACCTTTGACAACAACAAGATCGTCTTCTACTTCACGGCGGACGGCCGCGTGGACTTCAGGGACCTGGTCAAGGACCTGGCCAGCGTCTTCCGGATGCGGATCGAGCTCAGGCAGATCGGCGTCAGGGACGAGGCCAAGATGATCGGCGGCTGCGGCCCGTGCGGCAAGGCGTTCTGCTGCGCCTCCTGGATGAGCGATTTCCAGCCGGTCTCCATCAAAATGGCCAAGACCCAGAACCTGTCCCTGAACCCGGCGAAGATCAGCGGGATCTGCGGCAGGCTGATGTGCTGTCTGAAGTACGAGAACGACGTCTATGTGGAGCTGCGCAAGGGCATGCCGGACGGCGGCGAGCGGGTGCAGACCCCGGACGGCAACGGCAAGGTCATCGACACCAACCTCCTGCAGGGGAAGATCCGGGTCCGGCTCTTCACCGGCGAGAAGGAGGAGGACGGCAGCGAGAAGCTGTCGGCGGACATCTACACCTACGACCGGGACGATGTGAAGCGGCTGAACCCGAAGAAGAAAAAGGGCCAGCAGAAGCAGGGACAGGGCCGCAGGGGCGACGCCGAGGTCCTGAACGAGGTGGATTCCGAATACAAGGAAGAGCTGGCCGCCCTCATCAAGGAATGAGCGTGCGGACCGATGATACCGGCTTCGCCGGGATCCGGATCCTGCAGGATCCGTCAGCCTTCTGCTACGGGACGGACGCCGTCCTGCTGGCGGACATGGCGGCCCGGGGAAGGGTCCGGGAGGACACCCGGGTGATGGACCTGGGCTGCGGCAACGGGATCGTGCCTTTGATCCTGGCGGCGAGGACGCCGTCCCGGCACATCCGGGGGCTGGAGGTCCAGGAGGAGGCGGCGGCCCTGGCGCGGGAGAGCGTCCGGCTGAACGGCCTGGAGGAGAGGATCGGGATCCTGACGGGAAACGTCAGGGACGTCCGAAGGGACGGGGATCCGGCTCTGGCCGCCCTCAAGGGAAGCTTTGACCTCGTCACCATGAACCCGCCCTACACCGAGGGGGCACGGGGGCTGACCGGCGCGGCGGAGGCGAAGACGATCGCCCGCCACGAGGTGCTGGGGAGCCTCGGCGATTTCCTCGAGGCGGCGAAATACCTGCTCCGGGACCGGGGGCACCTGTACATCGTGCACCGGCCTGCCAGGCTTGTGGACCTCTGCGAGCACTGCCGGCGGCTCTCTCTGGAACCGAAGGAGATGCGCTTCGTCAGCGGGAAGCCGGGAGAAAAACCGAATATCCTATTGTTACACTGCGTCAAGTACGGCAGCCGCGAGCTGAGATTTTTAGACCCCATCGCGGTGCGCAGAGAGGACGGCACCTTCACGCCGGAGATGCTGCAGGCCTACGGGACGAAATCATATTGAGATGCTAAGGAGGAGAACTATGCAAGTCACACTCGACATCAAGGATCTACTTATCGGTTTGCTGATCATCGCGGCAGTCGTTCTGCTGATCTTCCTTTCTGTGCTGGTCGCCAACGCGATCAAGTCCGTGAAGAAGCTGAACGGTATCCTGGATGACGCATCTACAGTAACGGGAATCGTACATGAGAAGGCGGAAGAGACGAAGCCGGTGGTCGACGACCTGACCAAGGCTGTCGTCAGCTTCGCCAGCGCGGCGAAAGGGGAAGAAAACACGATTGCATCATTGTCCAGCGTAGCGAAGTCTTTCACCTCTCTCATTTCGATCATAAAGAATAAATAAGGGTAGTAGTCGAAAGGAGGATTGGGATGAAGGCAACGGGGATCGTTAGGCCTGTGGACGCTCTGGGGAGGGTGGTTATCCCTATCGAGCTCAGAAGAAATCTGAACATCAATACGGATGATTCGTTGGAAGTCTTCGTGAAAGACGAGTACATCATGCTGAAGAAGTATGAACCAGCCTGCGTGTTCTGCGGAAGCGCGGAGGATGTGGTGCAGATCCACGGCAAGAACGTGTGCATGAACTGCATCAACGAAATGAAAAAACTCTGATCGGAGGAGATCGTGGCAAAATTTCTAGTGCAAAACAGCGGCCCGCTGCAGGGCGAAGTCCATATCAGCGGAGCGAAGAACGCGGTGCTGCCGCTGATGGCTGCAGCCATCTGCACCGAGAACAAGTGCAAGATCAAAGACGTCCCTAAGCTGCTCGACGTCAAGGTCATGACCCGGATCCTGAACTCCCTGGGCGGAAGCGTCACGCAGGTCGAAGACGGCGTCCTGGAGATCGACATGGGAGGGCTCTGCCGGTGCGAAGCGGACTACAACCTCACCAGCAGGATGCGGGCATCCTTCCTGGTCATGGGACCTCTGCTCGGCCGCAAGGGCTACGCGAAGGTCTACATGCCGGGCGGCTGCACCATCGGCGCGCGGCCGATCGACCTGCACCTCAAGGGGTTTGAGGCGTTGGGCGCGGAGGTCATCCAGAAGGACAACTACATAGAGGCGAAGGTAGGGGAAAAGGGCCTCGTCGGCGCCTCGATCTATCTGGACTTCCCGAGCGTCGGCGCGACGGAGAACATCATGACGGCTGCGGTCCTGGCGAAGGGCACGACCTATATCGAGAATGCCGCTGAGGAGCCTGAAATCGTCGATCTCGCCAACTTTTTGAACAAGATGGGCGCCAGCATCAAGGGCGCGGGAACGGACACCATCAAGATCGAGGGCGTCCCGTCCCTCCGCGGCGCCTCCCACACGGTCATCCCTGACCGGATCGAGACCGGCACCTTCATGCTGGCTGCCGCCATCACGAGGGGCGAGGTTTTGATCAAAAACATCGTGCCGGACCACGTCAAGCCGATCACCGCGAAACTGCGTGAGTGCGGCGTGCAGGTGGAACTGGCGGAGGAGGGGCTGTACGTCAACGCGATGGACCGCCGCCTCGTCGCTACGGACATCAAGACCCTGCCGTACCCGGGCTTCCCGACGGACATCCAGTCCCCGTTCATGGCTTTCCTGACCACGGTGGAGGGTTCCAGCAACGTCATCGAGACGGTGTTCGAGAACCGCTTCATGCACGTGGCGGAGCTGAACCGGATGGGCGCCAACATCAGGACCAGCGGCAACAAAGCCATGATCCAGGGCGCCAAGAAGCTGGAAGGGGCCAAGGTGATCGCCACGGACCTGAGAGCCGGCGCCGCCATGGTGCTGGCAGGCCTGGTCGCCACCGGCACCACCGAGATCGGAGAAATATACCACGTCGAGAGGGGCTACGAGGACTTCATCGAGAAGTTCCGCGCTCTCGGCGCCAATATATTGCGCATCGAAGAATGACGGTCTTCCTTCGGAGAGACCGTCTCCGATTTTACCGGGACCGTAAGAGAAAAGGGGAACAGACATGCCTGACCTTAAGTATCTGGAACTGCTGGCGGACCGTTTTCCGAACGAGCTGTCCGCCGCCGCGGAGTATATCAACCTGAAGGCCATCCTGGCGCTCCCGAAGGGCACCGAATACTTTCTGAGCGACCTCCACGGCGAACACGAGGCCTTCATCCACATGATCAAAAGCGCCTCCGGCACGGTGAAGACCAAGATCGACGAGATCTACGGCGGCATCCTCAGCGAGGATGACCGGGACGACCTGGCGGCTTTGATCTACAATCCGCAGGCGGAGATCCGGCGCCGCAAAGCCAGTGAGGAGAACTTCAGCCAGTGGTGCGTCACGGTGATCTACCGGCTGGTGACGGTCTGCAAGTCCGTCTCCACCAAGTACACCCGTTCCCGGGTCAGGAGCCGCCTGCCGCAGTACCTGGACTACGCCATGGACGAGCTCCTGCACGCCGACGACGAAGAGAACCACGCCTACTACTACAGCCAGATCATCAACACCGTCGTCGACTCCGGCTACGGGGAGATCTTCATCTGCGAGATGGCGGACTCCATCAGCCGCCTGGCGGTGGACCAGCTCCACATCATCGGCGACATCTTCGACCGTGGCGCCCACCCGGATTCGATCTTCGACTACCTGATGAACTTCCACGACGTGGACATCCAGTGGGGCAACCACGACATCGTCTGGATGGGCGCGGCGGCGGGCAACTGGGCCTGCATCGCCAACATCATCCGGATGAACGTCAGCTACAATAACTTCGACATGCTGGAGGTGGGCTACGGCATCAACCTGCGCCGCCTCACCACCTTCGCCTCCGAGGTCTACGCCAACGACCCGTGCATCAAGTTCCAGCCGCACATCCTGGACCAGAGCGAATACGACCCGGTGGACGCCCAGCTGGCGGCGATGATGCACAAGGCCATCGCCATCATCCAGTTCAAGCTGGAGGGCCAGCTGATCAAAGCCCACCCGGAATTCGGCCTGGACAACCGGCTGATCCTGGACAAGATGGACCTGGAGAAGGGGACCGTCGTCATCGACGGCAAGGAGTGGGAGCTCTGCGACACCAACTTCCCGACCCTGAACCCGATGGACCCGTACGCCCTCTCCGAGGACGAGATCGCGGTCATGAATTCCCTGGAGGCCTCCATCGTGAACTCGGAGCGCCTGCAGAGGCACATCCGCTTCATGTTCAGCAACGGCGCCCTCTACAAGAAGGTCAACGGCAACCTGCTCTACCACGGCTGCATCCCGATGGACGAAAACGGCGAGTTCTTGCCGGTAGACATCTACGGCGGCGCCTACAAGGGCAAGCAGCTGATGGACCACCTGGACCGCATGGTCCGGGCCTCCTACTTCTCGCCTAAGACCATCGCGCCTTACGGCAAGCCGGGAGACCTGATGTGGTACCTGTGGCTGGCCAAGGATTCCCCGCTCTTCGGCAAGGCCAAGATGACCACCTTCGAGCGGCTCTTCATCGCCGACAAAGCCTCCCACAAGGAGCCGACCCGCCCGTACTACGAGCTGATCCGCCACCGGGAGCCGTGCGAGAAGATCCTCCGGGAATTCGGCCTGGACCCGACCCGCTCCAAGATCCTGAACGGCCACGTGCCGGTCAAGATCAAAGAAGGCGAGAGCCCGATCAAGGGCGGCGGCCTGCTGTACGTCATCGACGGCGGCATCTCCAAAGCCTACCAGAAGCAGACCGGCATCGCCGGCTACACCTTCATCTTCAACTCCCGCTTCATGGCGCTGGCGGAGCACAAGCCGTACAGCCCGCTGAAGCCGGACGGCACCCAGGAGTTCTTCAACCCGATCGTGAAGACGGTGGAGACCCTGCCGAGCCGCATGCTGATCGTGGACACGGACCAGGGCGCGGAGCTCCTCCGCCAGTCGGAGAACGTGAAGGCGCTGGTGGAAGCCTACCGGGGCGGCGTGATCAAAGAACGCAAGGCCGCAAGGAAATAGGAATGTGTGATTCGGAAGGAGCCCTTCGCAGGGCTCCTTTTGTGATGGAGGGGCGGGGATGGCCGCGCCGGCCGGCGCCATTCCCAGATTCCTGAAAAACGGCGTTTTCTATTTCCAGGTCGGCTCTCCGGGGGTGGTCTGGGAATGGATCCGCCTGCTTTCATTCCCAGATTCCTGAAAAATGGCGTTTTCTATTCCCAGGTCGGCTCTCCGGGGGTGGTCTGGGAATGGATCCGCCTG
>CADCOV010000087.1 GCA_902803185.1 uncultured Eubacteriales bacterium | reverse complement strand
GTTTGGCGTGATACTGCCGGGCCAGTCCGTGGAGAAGACACTCGATATCGAGTACTGGTCCGAGGAGGCCGACGGATGGGTCCAGGGACTCAGAGAGGGCGACATCCTCGAGATCGCGCTGCACGAACCGATCAACGGGGTGGACTTTATTCAGAATGATAATTCCCTCACGATCAGCGTAGCAGCGGACGCGGCGCTGCCGGAGACGGCTGAGGTGCTGATGAACGGCCTTTCTTTGATGTTTGACGTCGATATCCAGTCCGGCGGAGAGTACATCTACCAGGATACGCTGGTCGGCGCGAAACTGAAGCCGTACGAGTACGATCTGCGCTATCTGATCGGCGGTGAGGCGGCGGAAGACGATAACTGCTATGCGATGGCAGGGTCGACCCTCGTCATCCAGCCGGCCCTGTACAAGGTGACGGCAAACGGCGAGGAACAGGTCACGGAGGGCGTGACCTGGCAGGCTGCAGACGGCAGCGACGTTACGGACAACGGCGACGGCACCTGGAGCCACGTCAAACCGGATACCGGAGGAGACAGCTACAGCATCGCCATCCTCCCGCAGTTCAACGCGCCGGATGGCAACAGCATGAGCGTGAACCAGTACCTCTGGATCATGGAGCCGAAATACGTGCAGATCCAGCGGGATGGAGATTGGGATATCTGGAGTGATGACACGGACTATGTCGTCTACATGGATCCGCAGGGCCAGGAGATCGGCTATGATCAGGTCCAGTGGATCGTCACTCTGGAGAGGGACGGCGAGGTCATCGGCACAGCGCCGGAGACCTGCTATTACGCCTTTGAAGAGGACGGCGTCAGCAAGGTGCGCATCGATGCGATAGCCATCGACGGATGGAAGGCGCTGGAGAATGATGACGTTCTCTGTGTCGAAGTCCGCCTCCTGAAGAACGGCACTGTCGTGGCCGGGAACATCGCAGGTGCAGCGGGACAGGCGTTCAGGACAAACGTCCGCCTTGCCTACATCGCCTGGTATCGGCACAACATCGACCTCCTCGTGGGACAGTCGGAAGGAATGACCGCTATTGACGGTGCTGCTTTCAACAAAACGTCTCAGGGCAATTCGGTCTATTTCGCCATCGCAGGCATCGAGATCGAAGATACTGCGATCGCTTCGGCGACGGAGAACGGGAACGGCGAGTGGGAGCTGTCTGGCATCAGCAAGGGCAAGACCACTGCGGTCATCCGCTATGCCTCCCAGGACGATCCGGAGACGGTGATCGGAAGCCTGGAGCTTCCGGTGACAGTCAGCGACTATATTTACTTAAACAGCACGGATTTCAACATCGAGGAAAAGGGCGAGTGGCGGAACTGGTTCCCTACAGGGACCGAAAAGACCCTCACCGCAGAGCTTGAGTACGTGTATGCGGATCCAGAGGATCCGACGCAGCGCCATTATGCGGACGGCCTTGCGCCGGGACACCGGGCGGTCTGGTCGGTGGACGCGCCGGATGGCTACGAAGAGTATTTGACCTTGACGCCGTCTGAGGATGGCCTGAGCTGCACGATCCGCCTGGACAAAGATGCCCCGGAAGGTGATAATTACGAGGTCTTCCTGACGATCCAGGACGGGGACGGCATGGAGATGGCGAAGAACAGCCGGTGGACGGGGACCTTCGCCCACACCGCCACGGAGGGCGCCCTCATGAAGGGCGAGGAGGTCCTGGACCTTGACACCCGCCTCAAGTGGGGTGAGGAGATCACGGTCCGGCCGGTGATCCGCCGGATCGATAACGGCGCAGTCACCGAGGTGGAGTGCAGCAGCTGTGAACTGACCAGCGACCTCAGCGGCACAGCGGTTCGGGTGACAGATAACGGTGACGGGACCTGGACAGTCGGCCTGGTGCAGGTCGAAGGGGTCAGCGCCAATGACCTGCTGCAGTTCAATCTGCGCCAGGACGAGTACACCGCCTATGATCCGTACACCTACATCGTCAACATGGACTGCGAATCTCACGACTGGAAGGTCACGATCACCGAGGAGCCGCAGGGCGACGCGGTGGGCAGTGCAGTCGCGGAGTGTGAGATCTGCGGGCGGCCGAGCCACGAAGTCAGCCTCAGCAAAGCGAACATCGCGGCGCCGGAGAAGACGGACGCCGCACTTCTCCAGTTCATGGGCGTGTGCTTCGGCGGCAGCTATTTCACCGCGGACGAGACGCCGGCCGCGGGCGGCAGCTTCTACATGACCCGCTATTTCGGCGGCTTCCAGACGGATCAGGCCGAGATGGTCTACGCGAAGTACAGCGACTTTGTCAACGCGGAGAAGGCCCTGTTCGCGGATCCGGCGGACCTGACGGAACAACTGGAGACGAGAGTCTACGAGAATGGTTCGGATTTCTGGCTGCGGGGCTACCTCAATGAAGAGGACGACATCGTCTTCATCGGTCAGGGCGGCTTTGGCACCGACGAACAGATCGTCTACGACCGCACGGCGGACTCCGCGGACGGCGGCAAGGTCATCTACGGCCACTGGGAAGATGGCGATGGTACCGCCGGCGGCAACG
Organism: uncultured Eubacteriales bacterium; assembly: GCA_902803185.1. Classification (GTDB taxonomy): domain Bacteria; phylum Bacillota; class Clostridia; order Peptostreptococcales; family Anaerovoracaceae; genus Eubacterium_B. Next base: position 279 of record CADCOV010000087.1, on the reverse strand, counting down.
TGGCTTTGACGCTGGATGCCCAGGGCAGGATCGCCGCTTATGAGACCGTCGTCATGCCGATTGACAGTTTCCGCGGCGCCATGAACAGCAACGGCTTCCAGTTCAACTGGACCAAGACCGCTGCTGGCGCGGATCACATGCAGCTGCACTACCAGCTGTTCCATGACGGCGAGGCAGTCGATAACTCAGAGTGCTGGCTGCATACCGACAGCACTGCCACGGTACAGACGGTCTTCTGGGACGATATGCTGGACGAGGTGGTCCGTCAGTATGGAAGCG
>CADCOV010000086.1 GCA_902803185.1 uncultured Eubacteriales bacterium | reverse complement strand
TTCCCGGGCGTGCCGCTGGCTGCGGCGGCGCCGGAGAAGCGCTTCCTCCTGATGGATTCCCTGAACAAGAGGATCAAGGTGATCCTGGAGCTCACCGCGGAATGCGGGATCGGGAACGTGGAGGCGGTCCACGGCAGAGCGGAGGATCTGGGCAGGGACCCTCAGTACCGGGAGCAGTTCGACCTTTGCGTCTCCCGGGCGGTGGCGGACCTTTCGGTCCTGTCGGAATACTGCCTTCCGTTCGTGAAGCCGGGCGGCACCTTCATCGCCTATAAGGGGAGCAGCGCGGAGGAGGAGCTCGGGAGAGCGGAGCGCGCGATCCGCCTCCTGGGAGGAGAGGTCCTCCGGGTGGACCACGCGGGCATCGACAACATGGAGCACCGTTTCATCGTGATCCGCAAGGTGAGACACACGCAGAAAGCCTATCCGAGAAAAGCCGGAACCCCTGCAAAATCCCCATTATAAGATCATATTTGTAAGGATGTTTCACGTGAAACATCCTTTTTTTCATCTTAAGGATTTTTAGGTAGCGCGGGAGGGGGCTGTAGTATATAATGTACATACACCGGAGGTAGATCCGGAAGGAGGTGCGAAAGTGGGTAAAGCGATAGCTATATTCAATCAGAAGGGCGGCGTAGGCAAGACGACGACGAACATCAACCTGGGCGCCTGCCTGGCTCTGAAGGGCAAGAAGGTCCTGATCCTGGACATCGATCCGCAGGGGAACACGACCAGCGGCATCGGCATCAAGAAGAAGAGCCTGCAGTACACGGTCTACGACCTTCTGATCCGGGACGACTTCGATACGAAGAAAGCGATCCTTCACACCAACATCAAGGGACTGGATATCATCCCGGCCAGCGTGGATCTGGCCGGCGCGGAGATCGAACTGGTGCAGCTGGAGGGCCGGGAGAAGCGTCTGAAGCGTTCCATCGATAAGGTGCGGGACAAGTACGATTATATCTTCATCGACTGTCCGCCGTCGCTGGGCCTGCTGACCATCAACTCTCTGACCGCCGTGGAGAGCGTGCTCATCCCGATCCAGTGTGAGTTCTACGCGCTGGAGGGCGTCAGCCAGCTGGTCAGCACCATCGACCTCGTCCGCAAGAGCCTGAACAGGGAGCTGGAGATCGAGGGCGTCATCCTCAGCATGTTCGACGGCAGGACCAACCTTTCCGTCGCAGTGGTGCAGGAGGTCAAGAAGTACTTCGGCGCCAAGGTATATTCCACCGTGATCCCGCGCAACATCCGCCTGGCGGAGGCGCCGAGCTACGGCATGGCGATCACGGAATATGATCCGAAATCCAAGGGAGCAGCGGCCTACCGCGAGTTCGCCGAAGAGTTCCTGGAGAGGGAGGAGAGCAATGGCAGGTAAAAAAGGTGGCTTAGGCCGCGGCCTGGAGGCGCTGTTCGCCGACCAGGCATCTGTGGAACGGCCGGAGACCAAGGCCTCAGAGCCCGCGCAGGAGGATGCGCCTGACGCGGTCCGATACATCGGGATCAACGACATCAAGCCGAATGCGGCCCAGCCGCGCAAGCACTTCAACGAAGAGAAGATCGACGAGCTGGCGGAATCGATCCGGGAACACGGGATCATCCAGCCGCTGGTGGTCCGGGCGGCGAAGAAGGGCTATGAGCTGGTCGCCGGCGAGCGCCGCTGGAGGGCGGCCCGCAAGGCGGGGCTCAAGGAGGTCCCTTGCCTGATCCGGGAGTTCACCGACGAGGAGAACATGCTCGTTGCGATCATCGAGAACATGCAGCGGGAGGACCTGGATCCGATCGAAGAGGCGGAGGGCCTCTCCCGGATGATGGATGTCTACGGGCTGACCCAGGAGCAGGTCTCGAAGAGCGTGGGCAAGTCCCGCCCGTATATCGCGAACTCCTTAAGGCTCCTGAATCTCCCTGAGGAGATCCGGGCCCGGGTATCCGCAGGAGAACTCAGCGCCGGCCACGCCAGGGCGATCCTGGCCTGCGGCAGCGCTGCCCGCCAGGTGGAGCTGGCGGAGACGGTCATCAAAGAAGGCCTTTCCGTCCGGGAGACGGAGAAGCTGGCCACCTCCGAAAAGACCAAGCGGAAGAAGCCGGCCCGCCGGCAGAAGAACCGGGAGATCCTCCGGGTGGAGGAGGAGCTCCGCACCCTGATGGGCACCAAGGTGAACATCGTCTCCAAGGGCAGGGGCGGCGCCATCGAGCTGGAGTACTACACCACTGAGGAGCTGAACCGCCTGATCGACGTCCTCCGCACCGTGGAGCCTTGAGTGTTTCACGTGAAACAAATTTAAATAAGCGTTGGAATTTCAACGGGTCGAGCGAATTTCGCGCGGCCCGTTTTCGTTGCGCGGGGCGTCTGTGACCATGATGGAACGGAAGGACGCCCCACCGAAAATTGCATTTAACGAAACAACCATTCTATGGTATAATAAGTTGGCTTGTTATATCCTCAGTTAGCAAGCGGCGAGGTTATCATGAGAAAGAGAATCATCGACAGGATCATCAGCTCCCACATCCCGATCCCGATGTGTGTGGTGAGCGAATCCGGAAAGATCATAAAGACGAACGAACACATGGGGAAGGTGTTCCTGTACAGGGACATCGACGGAGCGGACTTCTTCGCTTTGACCGGCGTCCGGATCAAGGACCTGGTCACCGAGGAGGACCGGGAGTTCGTCATCGAGCGGAACGGCCGCAAGTTCGTTTTGCTGGCGGACAAGGAGCCGACCGGCGAGGACGGCATGAGCATCGTCTTCTTCCGGGACGTCTCCGGCTACGAAGAGCTGAAGATGCGCTACGACGCGGAACGGATCATCATCTGCCGGATCAACATCGACAACTACGACGAGTTCACGGACACCGTCTCCCCGGAGACCGGCATCTCCGTCACCGGCCAGGTGGACAAGATGATCAGGAAATGGGCGTCGGAGCGGGACGGCTCCATCGAGAAGGTCAAGGACACCCTCTACTCCATCTACTTCCACGGCGCCAGGCTGGAGGAGATGATCCGCGGCAAATTCGCGATCCTGGATGAGGTGAGAGCCATCTCCACCGGGGCGGACTTCCCGCTGACCCTCTCCATGGGCATCGGAGTGGGCGGCAAAACCATCGCGGAGACCAAGGAATTCGCCATAGCGGCGCTGGACCTGGCCCTGGGCCGGGGCGGCGACCAGGCGGTGGTCAAGGAGGACGAGGATATCCGCTACTTCGGCGGCAAGACCCAGTCCATCGACAAAGGGAGCAAGGGCAAGTCCAGGATCATCGCTTTGGCGCTGGGGAAACTGGTCGACCAGGCCCACGAGGTTTTGATCATGGGCCACCGGCACGCGGACATGGACGCCTTCGGCGCGGCGCTGGGCATCTATCGGATCTGCATGACCCGGGGCACCCAGGCCCACATCGTCATCGACGAGGTGCCGGATTCCCTGCGGGCGCTGTACGATCAGGTCCGGGCGACCCAGGTCTACGACATCATCTCCACCGACAAGGCCCGGGAGATCGCCGATGAGAACTCTCTGGTGGTCGTGGTGGATACCCAGCGGCCGACCTACATCGAGGCGCCGGACCTGCTGAAGAAGACCAACCGGATCGTCGTCATCGACCATCACCGGCGGAGCGATTCCTATATCGAGGACGCGACCTTAGGGTACATCGAGACCTACGCTTCCTCCGCTTCGGAGCTGGTCACGGAGATGCTGGAATACGTGATTCCGAGCCGCAAGAACCTGGTCAAGCTGGAGGCGGAAGCCCTGCTGGCGGGCATCTATCTGGACACCAACCGTTTCGCCGTGAAGACCGGCGTCAGGACCTTCGAGGCGGCGGCCTGGCTCAGGCGGGCCGGGGCGGACACCACCGAGGTCAAGCGGTTCTTCCAGACGGATCTGGACACCTTCAAGGTCCGGGCCAGGGCCATCGCCGCCGCGGAATTCCACGAGGGCGGCATCGCCACCTCCATCTGCGAGGGCAACAACGAAGATATGCAGGTCATCAACGCGCAGGTCGCGGATGAGCTGCTGAACATCGGCGGGATCCGGGCGAGCTTTGTCGCAGGGGTCAACGACCGGGGCATCACCTGCATCAGCGCCCGTTCCCTGGGCGAGGTCAACGTCCAGGTCCTGGTGGAAAAGCTCGGCGGAGGCGGCCATCTGACCACCGCCGGCGCCCAGTGCACCGACCGGACGCCGCAGGAGATGATCGATAAGATATTGGAACAGCTGTACAAGGAGAAGAAAGATGATAGTCATACTGAAACAGGACGTTAGCGGCACCGGCAAGGCGGGAGAGGTCGTCAAAGTGAGCGACGGTTTCGCGAGGAACCGCCTGATCCCGAAGGGGCTGGCCATGGAGGCGACGGAGGGCAACATCCGCAGCCTGGAGAAGCAGAAGGCGCTGCAGGCAAAGAAGGCGGCGGAGGCCAGAGCGGCGGCGGAGAAGACCGCCGAGGAGCTCAAGGACAAGAAGGTCGTCCTCCACTGCAAGGCCGGCGAGGGCGGCAAGCTCTTCGGTTCCATCACCTCCAAGGACGTGGCGGAGGCCGCGAAGGAGCAGCTCAAGATGAACCTGGACAAGAAGCAGATCAACATGGCGGGCCCGATCAAGAGCGTCGGGAACTTTGAGGTGGAGATCAAGCTGTACCAGGACGTCAAAGGCAGGCTGAGCGTCGTCGTAGAAGGCTGAGGCAGACATGGCTGAGAGAATCCCTCCACACAATCGAGACGCGGAACAGTCCACGCTGGGCGCCGCGATGCTGAACAAGGACGCCCTGGCGGACGTGCTGGAGATCGTCACACCGGACGACTTCTACGACGCGGCCCACAGGGAGATCTACGAGGCGATCCTGGAGCTGTTCCGGCAGAGCGTATCCGTGGACATCGTCACGGTCTGCGACGAGCTGAAAAAGCGTGGCAGCCTGGAGGTGGCAGGGGGCCGTGTTTACGTGGCATCCCTTCCGTCCACCGTCCCATCCGCCATCAACGCCGCAGGCTATGCGCAGATCGTCGCCGAGAAGGCGGCCCTGCGCCGTCTGATCATGGCGGCGGACGACATCAAAGAGAAGAGCTTTGACGAGGGGCAGGACACCTCCGAGATCCTGGACCACGCGGAGCAGCGGATCTTTGAGATCGCCCAGAAGCAGCAGAAGAGCGACTACGCCCACATCAAGGACGTGATGCTGGAGAACATCGAGATGATCGACCAGGCCATCAAGGCGGACGGCAATCTGACCGGCATCCCGTCGGGCTTCAAGCAGTTCGACGAGATGACCAGCGGGTTCCAGAAGTCGGAGCTGTATATCATCGCGGCCAGGCCGGCCATGGGCAAGAGCGCCTTCGCCCTGAACATCGCTTTGAACGCCGCCAAGAAGGCGGGGGCCAGCGTGATCATCTTCAACCTGGAGATGTCCAAGGCCCAGCTGGGCCAGAGGCTCCTCTCTATGGAGTCCAAGGTGGAGCTCAGCAAGCTGAAGACCGGCAAGATCGAGCGCAGCGACTGGCAGAACATCAACCTGGCGGTGGACACGTTGTCCAAGGCGAACATCACCATCGACGATACGCCGGGCATCTCCGTCATGGAGATGAAGAACAAATGCCGCCGGATGAAGGCGGAGTACGGCCTGGACCTGGTGGTGCTGGACTACCTGCAGCTGATGAGCGCGGAGGGCAAGTCCGAGAGCCGCCAGCAGGAGATCAGCAAGCTGTCCAGATACCTCAAGCTCCTGGCCAGGGAGCTGGAAGTGCCGGTCGTGGTGCTGTCCCAGCTGTCCCGCGCGCCGGAGCTCAGGCAGGACCACCGGCCGCAGCTCTCCGACCTGAGAGAGTCCGGCTCCATCGAGCAGGACGCGGACATGGTCATGTTCCTCTATCGTGACGACTATTACACGAAGGAAGAGAGCGAGAGCCCGGGCGTCTGCGAGGTCAACATCGCCAAGAACAGGAGCGGCGAGACCGGCGTGGTCAAGCTGACCTGGATCGGGCGTTATACGAAATTCAGCGACATGGCCTAGGCCGTGTCCAAGGGGTAGGGAAAGACGATGGAGTATATCAGATCTAAAGCGAAGGACATCTATCTCGGCGATACGCCGATCGAGAACATCTTTCTCAACGAGTTCCTTCCGTCCGCGCCGGGCGATTTCGTGAAGGTCTATCTTTACGCGCGCCTCTACGCGGAGACGGGCAGGGCCCTGTCCGACCGGAACATGGCCGCCCAGCTGGGGCTCGTGGAGGAGCGGATCCTGGAGGCCTGGGAATACTGGGAAAACATGGGAGCTGTCCGCCGCCACTATCTGGACGGCGAGGGCAAGATGAACTTCAGCGTGGAGTTCCTGAGCCTGAAGGAGCAGCTCTACGGCGGCGGCGGAGAGGACGCGGAAGCGCCGGAGGCCGCCGAGGCGCCGGAGCAGAAGAGCGTCTTCGGCAGCGAGGCGGTCAAGGAGCTGATGCGCGCCCTGGAGAAGAAGCTGGGCAGGACCCTCTCCAGCACGGAGATGGAGCAGGTGATCGGCTGGGCGGAGGACCTGGGCCTGCCGCCGGAGGTCATCGAGCTCGGCGTGGATTACTGTGCCGGCAGCGGCAAGACCAGCTTCCGTTACATCAACCGGGTGATGGAGAGTTGGTCCCAGAAGGGGCTCCGCACCGCGGACGCGGTGGCGGACCACCTGGAGGAGAACGACCAGAGATTCAACAATTACCGCCGGGTCATGAAGGCCTTAGGCTTCTCCCGGAACCCGTCCGAAGCGGAGATGGCTTTGATGGACAGCTGGTTCGGGGAGATGGGCTACCACATGGACCGGGTGCTGGAGGCCTGCGCCAAGACGGCGGGCATCTCCAACCCGAACCTGAAGTACGTGGACGGCGTGCTCCGGGGCTGGAAGGCGGAGGCCAGGGAGCAGAAGCGGGACGTGAACGACCGCAAGCCGGTGACCCTCGCCGTGCTGAACCGCTACTACGACTATCTGCGGCACAAGGCGGAGAAGGAAGCGGAGGAGCGCCGCAGGGAGATCTACCGCAAGCTTCCTGAGATCGAGGAGATCGACAACAAGATCCAGGAGCTGGGGACGGAGCTCTCAAGGGCTTTGATCCTGAACGGCGCCAAGGGCAGCGGCCGGCGGCTGAACGAGGAGATGGAAAAGCTCAACGTGGACCGGGCCGTCATCCTGACCGAAAACGACTACGACATGGACTACACGGACGTCAAATACAACTGCAGCAAATGCAACGACACGGGGATCACGGATATGGGGGAACGGTGCACCTGCATCGAGACCAGAATGGCTGAGGCGGAGAAATGGCTGAGAGAAACGGAAGGAAAAAGAAACGGGTGAACGTCGTCCGGCTCGTCCTCGCGCTCATCGTCGTCGTTTTGGTCGGCGTCGGCGCGGTCTCGGTGAAGACCATCATCGGCCTGCACCTGGAGAAGAGCGAGCTGGAGAAGGAGAACGCCATGCTGGAACAGGAGAAGTCCGACCTGCAGGCGGAGCTCAAGAGCATCGACGACCTGGAATACATCGAGGAGCAGGCCCGCAAGCAGCTTCGGATGATCAAGCCTGGCGAGGTCCTGTTCGTGCTGGACGAGAAGCGTTCGGAGGAGGTCGAACAGGAGGAGCAGGAGATCCTGCAGGAGGAGGCCGACGCCCAGAAGGAGGCGGATTCGGAGGAGGCTTCGGACGAGGCGCCTGCGGAGGAACCGGCCCCGGATGAAGAGGCACCTGCAGAGGATGGAGAGGCCCCGGCGGAGGAGTCCGGTGAAGAGGAGTCCGGTGAAGAGGCGTCCGGCGAAGAGGCGACGGAGCCGGAGGAGGCCGGAGAGCCGGAGACGGGAGAAGACGAATGACGAAGGCGGATCAGAGGCCCGGGATCCGGGAGGCCATCGTGGTGGAGGGCCGTGACGACACGGCGGCGGTGCTCGCCGCGGTGGAAGCGGTGACCATCGAGACCCACGGATACGGGATCAGCGGCCGCACATGGGAAAAACTGGAGGCTGCCTACAGGAGCAGGGGACTGATCGTTTTGACGGACCCGGACCACGCGGGGGAGATGATCCGCCGCAGGGTGACGGAGCGGTTCCCGGAGGCGAAGCAGGCCTTCCTGACCCGGGACCTGGCGGAGAAGAAGGGGGACATCGGCATCGAGAACGCGGCGCCGGAAGACATCCTCCGGGCGCTCACCCTGGCCCACGGGACGGTGGAGGAGCGGCATGAGACCTTCACGACGGCGGACCTTGTCCGATACGGGCTCGCCGGCGGCGAGGGGGCCAGGGAACGGCGGGAGACGCTGGGCAGGGCCCTCGGCATCGGTTATAGCAACAGCAGGACCTTCCTGAAGAGGCTGAACGACTTCGGCGTCACCAGGGAGGCTTTTGAAGAGGCGGCGGCCCGCCTGTAAGGCCGCAGAGGATTTGGAAAGACTGGAACTGTACACGCCGCAGGGCATCAACTACATCCGGAAGAAATACGGATTCCACAACGCGAAGAGCCTGGGACAGAACTTCCTGACCGACAAGGCGGTGATCGACGCGATCATCGAGGCGGCAGACATCGGGGAGGAGGACCTGGTCATCGAGATCGGGCCGGGCTTCGGCGTGCTGACCCGGGAGGAGGCGCCGCTGGCCCGGAAGGTCTGCGCCATCGAGCTGGACCACCGGCTGATCCCGGTGCTGGGGGAGACCCTGGCGGAGTTCGGCAACGTGGAGGTCATCAACGAGGACGTCCTGAAGACAGACCTCAAGGGCATCATCGCGGCGTCGGGCTGCGAGAGGACGAAGATCATCGGGAACCTGCCGTACTATATCACGACCCCGATCCTGATGGCGCTGCTGGAGGGCGGCGTCCCGGCGGAGAGCATCGTCGTCATGATGCAGAAGGAGGTCGCGGAGCGGGTCCTGGCCCCGCCGGGGGGCCGCATCTACGGGGCTTTGTCCGTGGCGGTGGACTACTACTGCGAGGCGGAGCCGGTCTGTGAGGTGCCGAAGGAGGCCTTCCTGCCGGCGCCGAAGGTGGATTCCGCCGTGGTGAAGCTGAACATCCGGAAAGAACGGCCGGTGGAGCT
>CADCOV010000085.1 GCA_902803185.1 uncultured Eubacteriales bacterium | reverse complement strand
CACTATATCGAGTGGATCATCGTGGAGACGGACAAGGGTTTCCAGAAGAAGGACCTCAAGCCGGGCGATGAGCCGAAGGCGGAGTTCCTGATGGCTGAGGGCGAGACCCCGGTGGCGGCTTGGGAGAGCTGCAACCTGCACGGCATCTGGAAGGCGGAGATCTAGGTTGAAGGTTTTGATCATCGGTGACCGGGCCCGGTACGAGCAGTACATGCCGGATACCACCTTTGCGAGAGGGGCGGAGAAGGTCTACGTGGACCGGGGCGCGGGGCCGGAGGAGATCCTGGCGGCGGGCCGGGACGCGGAGTGCATCATGGCAGACGCGATGAGCCGGGTCCCGCGGGCCGTGATCGAAGGGATGCCGCGGCTCAGGCTCATCCATTCCGAGGGCGTGGGGTATAACGGCATCGATATCGAGGCGGCCAGGGAGCGTGGCATCCCGGTCTGCAACAACAAAGGCTGCAACGACGCTGCGGTGGCGGAGCAGGCTGTGCTTTTGATGCTCGGGATCCTGAGGACGGTGGTCACCGGGGATGCGGCCGTGCGGGCGGGCGAGCAGATCGTCATGAAAGAGCGCCGCATGGTGGAGGGCATCACGGAGCTGGGAGAGTGCCGGGTCGGCCTCATCGGCTTTGGGGACATCGGCCGGGCGACGGCCCATCTGCTCCACGCCTTCGGGTGCGAGGTGGTCTACAACACCAGGCACCGGGCGGACCCGGAGGTGGAGGACACCTACCACGCGAGGTGGGTGCCGCGGGAGGAGCTCCTGTCCACCTGCGACATCGTGAGCCTCCATGCGCCGGCGACGGCGGAGACCACGGGGATGATGGGCGATGAGGCCTTTGCCCTGATGAAGAAGACCGCCGTCCTGATCAATACGGCCAGGGGCGAGCTGGTGGATAACGGCGCCCTGGTCCGGGCCCTCGAGACAGGCAGGATCGCGGCGGCGGGGCTGGATACCGTAGCGCCGGAGCCGGTCACGGCGGAGAACCCTCTGCTCACGGCACCGGAGGCGGTCAAAGCGAAGATCCTCTTTTCGCCGCACCTGGGCGGCATCACCACGGCCACCTTCTATCGCTGCCATGGAGCTATGTGGCGGGCGGCGGAGGTGCTGGAGGGCGGCGGAGTGCCGGCCAACATCGTGAACAGATGAACAGATTGACAAAGGGGCGTTCCTGCGGGGCGCTCCTTTCCATTCCTTAAGGAATATTCAGGATGAATTGTGTTTGGATTTAGGGTAAAATGGAAACAAAGAAGCCAACAGGGATCATTGGCGGGAAGGAGGCAGCTTTGAGCGGGGAAAACAAGCCGGGCCGGGCATTCATGCGCAAGGTGATGCCGGCGGCGCTCATCATCGTCATCGTGATCTTCATACTCGCGCGGTTCACGGAGGTGGGCCGTGTCATCGGCGGATTCTGGGACATCGTCAAGCCGGTGTTCTTCGGCATGGGACTGGCCTTCCTGATGAACCCGATCATGCGGTTCTTCGAGAAGCTGCTGCTCAGGCTCTGCCCGCAGGGGAAGGCGGGGCGCACCGAAAAGAAGAAGGCCTGGTACCGGCGGTTCGCTCGGGTGGTGTCCTCCATCCTGGCGCTCCTCGTGATCGTCGCCATGGTGGCGGGCTTCCTCGTCGCCGTCGTGCCGCAGTTCGTCGAGGCGGTGCAGTACCTGTCAGATAATCTCTACGACAAGATCGTGGGCGTGCTGGACTGGGCGGATGAGCTCACCAACTACCGGTTCGCCGACACGATGGAGCGGGCCCGGACAGACGGGCGGATCAACGTCTGGATCGATACCGCCGAGAAGTGGATCATGGACTACTTCCACCTCGGCGAAGGGGATAACGTCATCCACACGGTGACGGAGATGGGCAGGCAGGTGGGTCGGAGCCTGGTGAACGGCGTCGTCGCTTTGTTCATCGCCGTGTACCTCCTGATCAGCAAGGAGAGCTACAAGGGGCACATCAAGCGGCTCATCTACGGGACCTTCCGGCGGGATATCGCGGAACTGACGCTGGACGTGGTCCGAAAAGCCCACGACATCTTCTACGGCTTCATCATCGGCAAGATCATGGACTCCATCATCATCGGCATGATCTGCTTTGTCAGCATGCTGATCATGGGCCTGCCGTACGCGCTGATCTGTTCCTTCATCGTCGGGGTCACCAACATCATCCCGGTCTTCGGCCCGTACATCGGCGCCGTGCCGACGGTGATCCTGCTGTTTGTCAACCAGCCGAGGCAGGGCATCCTGTTCCTGATCTACGTCATCATCCTGCAGCAGGTGGACGGCAACCTGATCGGCCCGAAGATCCTGGGAGATTCCACAGGCGTCTCGCCGTTCTGGGTCATCGTCGCCATCGTGGTGGGCGGCGGCCTGTTCGGGTTCTTCGGCATGCTGCTGGGCGTGCCGACGGTGGCGGTGCTGCTGTACCTGCTGGACCGGCTGATGGAGCATCGCACGAGACAAAAGGGGCTGCCGACAGAGGCAGAGGAATATATCCACTTTCATTGACCGATAAGGGGAGGGAAATGAGATGACAGAGATGAACAAAAAAATCGTCGCGGCCGTGATCCTGGTGGTGATCGCTTTGATCTCGCTGGTCTTCGGCCTCAAGGTGGCCTCCGCCGCGGAGTTCCACCAGGGCACCATCGCGGAGCTGGACGAGAGCAAGAAGACGGTGACGGACCTGATGGCTTCGTCCACCGCGGCCTCGGCGGTGATCACGCTGCTGCCGGGGGACGCCCTGACGCCGATCGCGGAGAAGATGGCGGACGTCAGCGGCTACTTCATCGTCGTGCTCTGCGCGATCTATCTGGAGAAGTTTTTGCTCACCATCACGGGCTTCCTGGCCTTCGTGATCCTGGTGCCGATCGGGTGCATCTGCTTTGCCGTCGGCCTGTTCCGGCCGGAGGGGAGCTTCCGGGTCGTGGCCCGCAAGCTGGTGGTGCTGGGCATCGCCATCGCCCTGGTCATCCCGGCCAGCGCCTGGGTCTCCGGCATGATCCAGAAGACCTACGACGCCTCCATCGAGCAGACCATCGAGGCGGCGAAGGATTCCACCTCCGAGGTGGAGAAGGGGGCCGAGGCGGTGAACGGCGCCGCGGAGCAGGCGGAGAACAGCTGGTGGTCGAACCTGATCAACTCCGCGGAGGAAAAGCTCAGCGGCACGACGGCGAAGTTCGAGGACGCCCTGAACCGGCTGATGGAAGCGCTGGCGGTCATGATCGTCACCAACTGCATCATCCCGATCGTGGTGCTGCTCTTCTTCGTCTGGCTGGTGAAGACGGTGCTGAATCTGGACGTGAATCTGAATCTCGCCGCATTGAGACGAAAATAGACCCTGAGGAGGGGACATGGCGGAACACATCAAAACCTACACCGGCCTGTATTTCTATCCTGCAGCGCCGGACATCGAAAGCATCCGGATCAGGGACATCGCCCATGCGCTGTCCCTGCTTTGCCGCGGGAACGGGCAGGTGACCCGGTTCTGGTCCGTGGGCCAGCACTGCATCTGCTGCGCCAGGGAGGCGGAGGCGAGGGGCTACGAGGACCGGCTGGTCCTGGCCTGCCTGCTCCACGACGCCTCGGAGTGCTATCTCTCCGACGTGCCGAGCCCGCTGAAGAAGGATCTGCCGGCCTTCGAGCCCTATGAGGAGAGGATCATGTCCCTGGTCTTCGAGAAGTTCCTGGGGAGCGATCTCACGGCGGAGGAGTGGAAAAAGGTCAAGACCATCGACCACGAGCTCCTGGACTGGGACATGGAGGTCCTGCTGGGGGAGCCGGCGGAGGGCGGCCTTCCGCCGATGAAAAAAGAGCCGCACTACGAAGTGCAGCCCTTTGAAGAGGTCGAAGAGGAATACCTGCGTTTGTTCGAGGAGGTCTCGAAGCGGCTTCAGCCCTCGGCGTAGAGGGCGGCCAGCTTCAGAAGGATCTCCACGTTCTTTTCCATACTCTGGATCGGCACGTACTCGAAGCGGCCGTGGGCGTTCTCGTAGCCGGCGGAGAGATTCGGGCACGGCAGGCCCCGGAAGGACAGGGCAGAGCCGTCGGTGCCGCCCCGGAACGGCGCGGTGCGCGGCGTGAGCCCCGCCTCCGAGATCGCCTGTTTCAGCCGTTCTACCAGGAACGGGCAGTCCTTCAGGACCTCTTTCAGATTGAAATACTGATCATCGATGCGGACCGTGACCGTACCCGGTCCGTATTTTTTATTCAGCCGGTCCGCCAGGTCATTGAGGAAGGCTTTCCGGGCGGCGAAGGCGGCACTGTCGAAATCCCGGATGTTGATCCGGATCTCGCCGTGCTCGCAGCTGGCCGCGCAGCTGCTGACGAAGAAGAAGCCCTCGGTGCCTTCTGTGTACTGCGGCTTTTCCAGCGGCGGAAGGAATCCGATGTATTCCGCGGCGATGTCCGCGGCATTGATCATGATGCCCTTTGCGGTGGCGGTGTGGACACTGAGTCCCCGGATGGTGACCGCCGCGCCGGCGGCGTTGAAGGTCTCGTCCATGTACCAGCCCAGGTGGTCGCCGTCCAGCGTATAGGCGGTCGGCGCGCCGAAACGGGCGAGATCCAGGGTGTGGGCAAGGCCGCCGACTTCCTCGTCCGGCGTGAAGGCCAGGCGGATCTCGCCGTGAGGGATCTCAGGGTGGGCGGCGAGGTGCTCCGAGAAGGTCATGATGGAGGCGATAGAAGCTTTGTCATCGCCTCCCAGCAGGGTGGTACCGTCGGTGAGGATGAGATCCTGTCCGACATACTGCCGCAGATTCTCATAGTCCGCGGCCCGCATGACGATGCCTTTCTCCTCGTTCAAGACGATGTCGCCGCCGTCGTAATGCTCCAGCACCCATGGTTTCACGTCTTTGCCGCTGGCGTCCGGCGCGGTGTCCATGTGGGCGATGAGGCCGAGGGGCTCCGCCGGATGATCCAGGTTGGACGGCAGCGTGCCGTAGACCACACAGTTTTCCTCGTCCAGCCAGACGTCGCTGGCACCGATCTCCCCAAGTTCCCGTTCCAGTTCTCCCGCCAGGTCGTACTGGCCGTCTGTGGTGGGCCAGCGGCCTGCGCCGTTCGCCGACTCAGTATCGATCTTCGCGTAGCGGATCAGACGCTCTTTGACTTTTTCGTAGAATTCTCCCATGGCGGACCTCCTTGGTTTTTCTGTCTGCTTTGATGGTAGCACCGGCGCCGGAAAAGGTCAACGCCGGGCGCTCGGGGAATTTGCGCAGGGCCCGATACCTGTGCTATAATATACGGCAGAAAAAATTGAGAAGGGTGACCGGCATGCAGGACATTTCGAAGTATCTCAACTACAAGTATCTCAGGATCCAGGGCCTGGAGCTGGCGTCCCAGACCAACTACGCCAAGGGCGTCTTCAGCCTGTGCTGGAACCTGGTGCAGAAGAACATCATGGAAGAGGAGGATGCGGACCTCTACCGGGAGATCGACTCCTGGATCGCGGAGGCCCTGCCTTATCCCCCGCAGTGCATGAACCGGGAACGGGTGGTCTGTTTCTTCAAGACTGAGAACGTCAAGGAGATGCTGAGAAGGATCCGGCCGGCCTTATGGCTGCTGGACCGATATGAGGTGCCGTATTTCATGGTGCTGACCAACACGCCGGGCAAGATCATCTACGAGGACGAGTACCAGGTCGTGGTGGAGGTGGACGGCAAGATCCACATCGACACCGAGCAGGAATCCTGGACCTGAAGGATAGGGATATGAAAGAGAAACAAACGAAAGCGATCGAGATCCGGGCGGATATGGAGGGCTTCCGGAAGGCCCAGGCCTTCGTGGAGGAGGTGTGCCGCCGGCACGTCATTTCGAAGCAGATCATCTCCGAGACCATGCTCGTCTTCGAAGCGCTTTTTTACAATATCGCGCAGCAGGGCTTCGATGAGGACACGGTCCTCACGATCGAGGAGAAGCGGGACATCGGCGTCACCAGCGTGAAGATCGGCTTTGAAGGGAAGATGTTCGTGCCAATCATCGACGACGGCGAGCTGGACACCCCTGAGAACCGGATCCTCCGCGCCTACGACGATAAGCTGGAGTGCCACTACGGCTCCGGCTACAACAGCATCCGGATCACGCTGAAGCGGAGCCGGAGCAGATCCCTGATGTACTGCCTGGCCGCCTTCGGGCTGGCGATCCTCACGTACCTGGTGCTCACCCCCCTGATGGATGAGGAGGGGATGACGTCGACCGCCGAGTACCTGATCTATCCGATCGAGAAGCTGTTCGCCAACGGGATCCTGATGATTGCGGCGCCGGTGACCTTCTTCTCGATGCTGAAGAACATGACGGACGCCTTCGTCGTGGCGGACCGGGATTCCACCCTGCGGAAATTCCAGAGGCTGGCGATCCGGACATCCGTCATCGTCACGATCCTGGCCATCGCGGCGGCGGCCATGATGCTGCCGATCGTCAGCGGCCAGCGGGACATCCTGGCAAAGTACCAGATCCTGACGCTGAACATGTCCTTCACCAGGTTCCTCTCGTCCCTGGTGCCGTCCAACATCTTCGAACCGTTCGAGACGATCTCGCCGTTCCCGCTGATCTTCTTCGCGGTGGTCATGGCGTACTCCTTCGTCTCCGTGGGCAAATACTTCTTCAGCATGAAGAAGGGGATCAGCGTCTTCTACACGCTGTTTTCCCGGATGCTGAACGTGATCATGTCCACGCTGCCGTTCTTCTCCTATCTGGCGATGCTGGACCTTCTGATGGGTTCCGGCCCGCAGGTGGTCTTCCGGGTCCTCATGTCGACGGTCCTGATCCTGGCGAGTCTGGTCCTCCCGGCGATGTTCTACCTGGTCCGCATGAAGGCGGCGGGGGTCGACCTCGGGACGTTCCTGAAGAAGCTGCCGCCTTTGATCAAAGAAAACATCCGGATCAATTCGGTGATCGACGCGGTGCCGTACAACATCCGTTACTGCGCCAGGGAATTCGGCTTCGGCAGGAAGCGGATCGAGAACGCGCTTTCGGTCCTGGCCCAGATCAACCTGGACGGGAACTGCTACCTGATCACGCTGGTGTCGCTGCTCCTCATCATCGTGAACAATACCGAGGTCGTCTGGGCGGACATCATCCTGATCGGCATCCTGGTGATCTTCCTGTCCCTCGGCGCGCCGAACCAGCCGGGCTCCATCACCATCGGCCTTTTGATCATCACCTATTACATGCACGCCTATACGCTGCTGCCGGTGGTGATCTTCGCGGAGGTCCTGCTGGGGGGCCTGCAGAACATCTTCAACGTGGCCGGCGACATCGTGGCGGTCGCCATCGACGATGCCCAGGCGAAGCGGAAGGCTGCGGCAATGCCGGAAAGGAAAAACCGGGATTCCGAAAACATGGAATAATTGTTTCCAAAATCGTGGAAATCCGAAGGGAATTCCGAGATACCGGAATCGCCGGCCGCCAGGGACCCGATGAGGGACCGCCGGCACGCAAAAAAACGAAACGTTGGAAAATACGGCTTTGCCCGTGAAATGATTCACAAACTGTCCGCGAAGGGCAGTTTGTTATTTTTTGGCACAGCCTTTGCTGATATGTGGGCGTAGGCAATACATCCCAATCATTCATCATCATAAAGGAGGAATCATCCAATGTTAGCAGTCCTGGGATTCTTGACGGTCATCCTGATGCTCGTTCTCATCATGACCAAGAAACTTTCCCCACTCGTCGCCCTCATCGCCGTTCCGGTCGTGACCGGCATCATCTCCTGCTTCTTCTTCGTGACTGACGCGGAGAACGCCCCGGGCGTCATCGATGCCGCGGCCAACTTCAAGGCCCTCGGCGGCTTCATCACCGGCGCGCAGGGCATCGGCTCCGTCGCCGCCACCGGCGTCATGTTCATCTTCTCGATCCTGTTCTTCGGGATCCTGACCGATGCCGGCACCTTCCGTCCGATCATCCGCAAGATCCTGCACGTGGTCGGCACCGATCCGATCAAGATCTGCATCGGCACCGCTTTGCTGGCGGCCATCGTCCACCTGGACGGCTCCGGCGCGGTCACCTTCCTCATCTGCATCCCGGCCCTGCTGCCGCTGTACGATGCGCTTGGCATGAGAAGGACCACCCTGGCTTCCATCGTCGCGCTCTCCGCTGGTACCATGAACGTCCTGCCGTGGGGCGGCCCGACCATCAGAGCGGCCACCGCGCTGGGTGAGGCCAACGTCACCAGCTTCTTCATGCCGGACCTGCCGGCCGTCATCGCCGGCCTCATCGCTGTCTTCGTCATCGCCTTCATGCTGGGCCGCGCCGAGAAGAGCCGCCTGGCCACCTCCACCGGCGCCCTGGCCGCCTATGTGGAACCGGAACTCTCCGAGGAGGAGAAGGCGCTGGAGAGACCGAAGAACTTCATCATCAACGTGCTGCTCATCGTCGCCGCGATCCTGAGCCTGCTGTTCTCCGGATTCGCCCCGGCAGTCGTCTTCATGGTATTCTACGTCCTCGCGACGGTCATCAACTATCCGAACGTCAAAGACTCCAAGGCGCGGGTCGACGCCCACGCCAAGAGCTGCCTGATGATGTGCTCCGTGCTCTTCGCCGCGGGCTGCTTCACCGGCATCATGAAGGGAACCGGCATGATCACCGCCATGGCCAGCGCTCTGGTCTCCATCATCCCGGCCGCCCTCGGCAGGTTCTTCCCGCTCATCGTCGGCGTGATCAGCGCTCCGGCCTCCCTGCTCTTCGATCCGGACTCCTTCTACTACGGCGTCCTTCCGGTGCTGGCTGAGACCGCGCAGGGCTTCGGCATCGCCGCTGCGGACATCGGCAGAGCCGCCATCCTGGGCCAGATGACCCTGGGCTTCCCGATCTCCCCACTGACCGCCGCCACCTTCCTCCTCACCGGTCTGTCCGGCGTGGAACTGGGCGAGCACCAGAAGAAGACCCTGCCGCTGGCATGGCTGGTCTCCCTGATCATGTTGGTCGTCGCCATCGTCACCGGAGCTGTTTCGCTGTAACGCGCTTTTGAAGAAAGGAACCATCAAATGAAAAAGATCAGAATCGGATCCGGCGCCGGATATGCCGGCGACCGCCTGGAACCGTCCCTCGAACTCATCGAAAAGGGAAACCTGGACTACATCAGCTATGAGTGCCTTGCGGAGCGCACTATCGCCATCGGCCAGCAGGCCAAGCTGAAGGACCCGACCAAGGGGTACAACGGCCTCCTGGAGCACCGCATGGAGAAGGCCCTGCCTCTCTGCTGGGAGCACAAGGTCAAGCTCATCACCAACATGGGTTCCGCAAACCCGCAGGCTGCGGCCAAGAAGTGCGTCGAGATCGCTGAGAAGCACGGCCTCACCGGCATGAAGATCGCCTGCGTCATCGGTGACGATATCCTCCCGATGATCGATAACTACATGGATACCGAGGTCTGGGAGACCCACGAGCCGCTCAGCAAGCTCCCGGGCAAGATCGTTTCCGCCAACGCGTATCTGGGCGTCGAGGGCATCCTCAAGGCCCTGGAGCAGGGCGCTGACGTGGTCATCACCGGCCGCGTCGCCGACCCGGCCATCTTCATGGCACCGGCCATCTTCGAATTCGGCTGGTCCCTGGAGGATTGGGACAAGCTGGGCAAGGGCACGATGATGGGCCACCTCCTGGAGTGCGGCGGCCAGGCCACCGGCGGTTACTACGCCGAGCCGGGCAAGAAGGACGTTCCGGGCATGGGCCACCTCGGCTTCCCGATCGCGGAGATCTGCGAGGACGGATCCTTCGCCATCACCAAGGTGGAAGGCGCCGGCGGCGTCGTCACACCGTCCACGCTGTCCGAGCAGATCGTCTACGAGATCCACGATCCTGAGAAGTATCTGACCCCGGACGTCGTCGCGAATTTCAAGCAGGTGAAGTTCACCGAGGCCGCCAAGGACTACGTGGTGGTCGAAGGCGCCACCGGCAAGGAGAAGACCGACACCCTGAAGTGCTCCATCGGCTATCAGGACTGCTTCATCGGCGACGGCGAGATCAGCTACGGCGGCCCGGGCTGCCTGAGCAGAGCCAAGCTGGCCATCGAGATCATCAAAGAGAGACTTGCCCTGGTCGCCGACGGCATGTTCGACGAGCTGAAGTTCGACCTCATCGGCTGCAACTCCCTCTATTGGAATCCGGATTTCAAATATAACGAAGAACCGTCCGAGGTGAGAGTCCGCGTCGCGGGACGCGCTTCCACCAAGGCTGTCGCCGACATCATCCCGAACGAGGTCGAGGCCCTCTACACCAACGGCCCGGCCGGCGGCTGCGGCGCTGTCAAGCGGACCAGAGAGATCGTCTCCGTGGCGTCCATCCTGGTGAACAGGAACGACGTGACCCCGACGGTCGAGATCTTCACGGTATAAGAGTCAGGAGGTACCGAAATGAAACTGTATGAAATCGCACACTCCCGTACGGGTGACAAGGGCAATATCTCCAACGTTTCTCTCATCGCTTACGATCCGAAGGATTTCGAGATGCTGAAGGAGAAGGTCACCGCTGAGCGCGTCAAAGAGCACTTCAAGGGCATGGTCAAGGGCGACGTGGTCCGCTACGAGCTCCCGAACATCTGCGCGCTGAACTTCGTCATGCAGGCTGCCCTGGGCGGCGGCGTGACCAGATCCCTCTCCGTCGACATGCACGGAAAAGGATTCTCTTCCTACCTGCTGGACATGGAGATCTAGGACCTCTAACTGAACAAAAACGATTGGGACGGCCCCATCCGCCTGCATGGCGGGGGGCTGTCCCTTTTTGATTTCCAAAATACTGGAAATGAAGCCCGCCGTCCTGTATAATCGAGGCAGCAGAAAGGATGGGAACCATGCAGGACTGGAAACATTTGATGGATCAGATCGGTCAGGGCGTGCTGATCTGCGGCGAAGAGAGCAGGATCGAGTACTTCAACGAGAGCTACAGCCGATTCATCGGGGTCCGGCTCGAGGATGTGAAGGGAAAGCGCCTCCGGGAGGTGCGGCCCGGCGCAAGGGCGCCGGAGGTCCTGGAGACCGGAGAGCCCCTGCAGTCCCTCTACCGGGTGGAGAACGGGGAGGAGTACTTCGCGGACATCTACCCGATCCGGGAGGAGGGAAAGGTGAAGGGGACGGTCTCCATCGTCACCTACCTGAAAGACGTGAACCTCCTGGTGGACAAGATGCAGGAGCTGGAAGAGGAAGAGGAGAAGCTGCGGATCCGGATGAACCTGACCAACGGGACCCGCTACACCTTTGACGATATCCTGGGGGAAAGCCCGGTGATCCGGGAGACCGTGGACCTGGCGAGGCGGATCGCCGGTTTCGACGTGAACGTCCTCCTGCAGGGGGAGAGCGGCGTCGGCAAGGAGCTCTTCGCCCAGGCGATCCATAACGAAAGCGAACGGCGGGCAGAGCCTTTTGTCGCGGTGAACTGCGCCGCCTTCACCAAGACCATGCTGGAGAGCGAGCTCTTCGGCTACGAGGAGGGGGCCTTCACCGGCGCCAGGAAGGGCGGCAAGCCGGGCCTTCTGGAGGCGGCGGAGGGAGGTACGGTCTTCCTGGACGAGATCTCCGAGATGGACCCGGACCTGCAGGCCAAGCTCCTCAGGGTGCTGCAGGAGAAGAAGATGCGCCGGATCGGCGGGATCAAAGAGATCGACGTGGACTTCCGCGTCATCTCGGCCTGCAACGTGGACCTGATGCAGCGGGTCAGGGACAAGGCCTTCCGCTCCGACCTCTACTACCGGATCGCGGTTGCGCCGGTCAACGTCCCGCCGCTCCGGGAGCGGCTCGAAGACGTGTTCCTGCTGGCGCAGGAGTTCCTCCGGGGCGCGGAGATCCAGAACAAGCGGCACTACACCGTGGCGGAGGAGGTGAAGGCGGTCTCCCAGATCTATCCGTGGCCGGGCAACATCCGGGAGCTCAAGAACATCGTGGAGTATTCCGCCATGCTGGCCCGGGACGGGGTGGTCACCTTGGACAGCCTGCCGCCGATCATGGCCGCCTACCTGAGGGGCGGCGGTGCGCCGGGAGAGGCGGCCCCGTCCGAGAAGCGGGCGCCGCGGCAGGAGAAGATCTACGCCGGGGCCCTTACCAACCGGGTGAAGGAATTCGAAAAGGACGAGATCCGGAAGGCCCTTGAGACCTACGGGGATACCACGGAGGGGAAGCGGGCCGCGGCGAAGGCCCTGGGCATCTCTTTGTCCTCTCTGTACTACAAGCTGGGGAAATAGGCGGGATGCCCGTTTGAAAGGAGCAGGAAATGAGAAGCTATCAGGGAAATAAACCATTCATCTTTGTGAGCTATGCCCATGCGGACAGGGACAGAGTCTTTCCGATCATCGAGCTGCTGCAGGACAACGGCTACCACGTCTGGTACGACGAGGGGCTGCACGCCGGCAACGACTGGAGGGACGAGCTGGCGGACCGGATCCGGGACTGCAGAGCCTTCCTCTACATGCGCACGAAGAATTCTGCGCGCTCTCCTTACTGCAGGGATGAGATCTACGCCGCGGATGCGGAGATGAAGCGCCGGGACAGCGAGACCGAGGAGGTCTTCGACGAGAGCGTGCTGCCGCTGTTGTCGGTGCAGCTGGAGGAGGCGGACCTCTCCGGCGGCCTCAGGATGATCATCGACACCAAGCAGGTGATCCAGGGGGCAGGCGTTTCGGCGGAGAACATCGCGAAGGCTTTGATCGAAAGCGGCAAGCTGGAGGCCTGCCGGGATACCTTCCGCTACGTGGAAGGGGAGAACTGGGGACCGGCCAGGGAGGGCTTCTACTTTGACGAGCTGCCGGACCACCCGGTCTTCAATTCCGTCGTGGACAACCCGATCTACGGGGACGAGCGCCATTTCCTGTCGATCAAAGGGGCGCCCCGGGGCAGGGAGGGCCACTTCGTCGTCCTGCAGCCGGGCATGACCTATACGGCGGAGCTGTTCTACAACAACGACGGCGATCCGCATCTGAATGCCTCCGGCAAGGCCATTGCGGTGAAGGTGAAGGCTGCCGTCAAACTCCCGGAGACGCTCAAGGCGGGCAAGCCGGAGATCCTGCAGGCGACCGTCGGCTGTTTTAACGGGAAACCGCAGGAGGTCTGGGACCAGGTCGCCCTGTATTGCGCGGAGGATGCGGTCATCGAATTCAAGCTTGCTTCCGCCAAACTGTATAACTACGGCAAGCTGAGCGGGGAAACGCTCGGCACCCAGCTCTTCTCCGAGGGCGTCTACCTGGGTTGCAACAAATTCAGCGGCATCCTTCCGGGGGGCATGCAGTACAGCGGTAGGATCACCTTCCAGTTCACCGTCAAGCCGATCCGGCAGGTGGCCTTCTCGCAGACGGCGTCGGTGGACAGGCGGAACTACGGAGAGCGGATCGCCGTGCTGCCGGGGGACGAGGTCTCCTGCAGGATGGAGCTCAGAAACGACCATTTCGACGACATCGACTACGTCACCTTCCGGACCGAACTGCCGGAGGGGATGGAGCTCGTCCCGGGCTCCGTGGTCCTCTACGCGATCCCGCACGTGGATGGGCAGCCGCTTTCGGATCATCTCGTGAGCAACGGGATCAATACCGGTCTCTTCGGCGAGGGCGTCACCGGCGTCATCCGCTTCCGGGTAAAAGTGAGCGAGGCGGTCAAAGCGCCGGCGGAGCTGACCATAAAGAGTTTCCTGGTCTACAACGAGACCCATCTGGACAAGAACGACCACTATAACAGGGCACTGGGAGACGTCGTCCGCATGACCGCGGAGACGGTGTGTTACGTGCATGGCAGGGAAGAGGCATAAAGGGGAGTTGACGATGGGTACATTCACCGCAGAAGAGGTCAGGGAGGCCTACGGAAGGATCTCCCCGTATCTGGATCGGAACGGGATCCTCTATGACGAGGCTGGCGAGAAGCTTCTGGATGATCATACGCTGGTTGCACTTACTATCATGGTCGCAGAATCCAGACCGGAGGAAAAGGAAATGATGATCAGCGTGATCATGAACTGCATCGGCTGATTTTAAGAGTGAGGGATCATTGGATGGCTGAAAGGTACAAAAAATACAGTTTGCAGATCGGGCT
>CADCOV010000084.1 GCA_902803185.1 uncultured Eubacteriales bacterium | reverse complement strand
GGTGTTGATGTTATTGGCGTAGGAGAGCACGAGTTCGCTGTAGGCCGTGGTGTACTGCATCGCGACCTCCACCTCCATCTCGTCCTTTCTCTTCGTCTCGAAGTAGATGACGTCCTGGTGGAGCGGATCCTTGTTCTGGTTCAGGTAGGTGACGAACTCCTTGAGGCCGCCCTCGTAGCAGAAGACTTCCTTGCGCTTCTTCCCTTCCCTGTCGTCGGTCAGGGAGATCTTGATGCCCTTGTTCAGGAAGGCCATCTCTCTGAGGCGGTGCTGGAGCGTGTCGTAGTCGAACTCCACCGTCTCGAAGATCTGCGGATCCGGCCAGAAGGTGGACTTGGAGCCGGTGCCCCGGGCCTTTCCTTCGATGATCAAAGGCGTCTGGGTCTTGCCCCTCGCATACTCCTGGCGGTACATGTTGCCGTTTCTGCGGACCTCTACCACCATGCGCTCGGACAAAGCGTTGACGACGGATGCGCCGACGCCGTGGAGACCGCCGGAGACCTTGTATCCCCCGCCGCCGAACTTGCCGCCGGCGTGCAGGACGGTGTGGATGACCTCCACCGCCGGGATGTGCAGCTTCGGATGATCGTCCACCGGCATGCCGCGGCCGTCGTCCTCCACCGTACAGGATCCATCCTTGTTCAGCGTGACTTTGATATGTTTACAGTAACCGGCCAGCGCCTCGTCGACGGAGTTGTCCACTTCCTCGTATACCAGGTGGTGGAGGCCCCGCGGGCCTGTGCTGCCGATGTACATGCCCGGTCTTCTGCGGACCGCCTCCAGACCCTCCAGTACCTGGATCTGGCCGGCGTCATACTGACCGGTGACTTTCAGTTCTTCGTCCATTGAAACCCCGCTTTCCAAACTATTCTATGATCGTTCTATACGAACAGCGGTTCTATTATATAATAAATCGCCGATTTGAGCAAGGTTTAATATAAAGATGAGTAATCTTAATTTTTATTAAAAAAGCCGTAAAAAGTCAATTTTACGGCTCAAAGGGGATTTTCTCCCCATATTTACTTTTCGGGCAAGGCCCAAACCGGGTCCTACTCCCGTTCGATCTTCCCTTCCTTCACCCGGAATACGGAGATCTCCGAGAACTTGGCGAGGATGGCCGGATCCAGATCCGTCGTCGTGATGAAGAGCTGGTTTTCCTTCATCGTGTCGATCAGGTACTCCTGCCGGGAGGCGTCCAGCTCGCTCATGACGTCATCCAAAAGCAGGATCGCTTCCTCTCCCGTGTCCTCCCGGATGATGTTGAGCTCCGCCAGCTTGAGGGACAAAGCGCAGGTCCGCTGCTGCCCCTGGGAACCGTAGCTCCTCATATCCACGTCGTTGACGTAGAAGGCGATGTCGTCCCGGTGCGGTCCCACGGAGGTGGTGCGGTTCCGCCGGTCGCTCTCGTAGGCCTCCCCCAGCGCGACGTACAGCTTCTGATAGGTCTCGTCCACGTCCTTCTTCGGCTCGAAGTTCGGCAGGTACTTGAGCTTCAGGGTCTCCTTGCCGTCGGTGATGCCGGCGTGGATCGCGGCGCTGTAGCCGCTGATCTCTTTGATGAACATGTCCCGGAGCATGATCATCGTGCTGCCGTACTTCGCCAGCTGCTCGTCCCAGATGTCCAGGATCTCCCTGTCGACCCGGTCCTCCTTCAGCAAAGCGTTCCTCTGCAGCAGCGCCTTCCTGTAATTGGTGTAGCAGTCGTAGTACTGCGGCGAGATCTGGCAGAGCTCCCGGTCGATGAACCTCCTCCTCTTCTCCGGCTCGTCCTTGACGATCTTCAGGTCCTCCGGGGAGAAGACGACGATCATGATGTTGTTCAAAAGCTGAGAGGACCGGGTGATGTTCTTCCGGTCCTTCTTGATGAATTTCTCAGAGGAGCTCTTTCCCTTCGCGTTGATCAGGATCTCCACCACGGTATCGATGTTGTCTTTGACCGCGGAGACCGTGACCTTGGCGCTCTCCTCGCCGAAGCGGATCAGCTCCGCGTCCCGGGAGGTGCGGAAGGATTTTCCGATGGAGGACAGGTAGATGGCCTCGATCAGATTGGTCTTTCCCTGGGCGTTGTCCCCCAGGATCAGATTGACCTTCTCGTTGAAATGAAGGGAAAGGGCTTCGTAGTTTCTGAAGTTTTTCAGTTCTATATCGGTGATGTACATCTTACAGGTTGTTCAGTCTGACCGGCAGGATCAGATACTGGTAGGCCTCCCCTTCCTTCGGCAGGATCAGGCAAGGAGAGACGGCGGTGCTGAACTGCATCC
>CADCOV010000083.1 GCA_902803185.1 uncultured Eubacteriales bacterium | reverse complement strand
TAGCCGCTGCACTGATCGATCCAGGCCGCCTCCGCGAAGCTCTCCGGATCGAAGACCGAGGCGAAGTAGTCCATCTGGATGAAGAGCCGGCCGCCTTCGATCTCCGTGAAGCGGACGCTGGTGGCGTTATGGGCGTTGTTGCCCAGCAGGACGGTGCCCAGGTAAGCCCCATCCTTCAGGCGGTAATGGGAGATCTGCAGATCCCGGAAGAGCACCAGGAGCTCACCGTCCCGGACGTACATACCCACCGGCACCGATTCGCCGATGTCGATCCTCTGGAGGACGCTGCCGGCGCGGGAGCAGACCAGGATCTCCTGCCCGCCCTTCTGCCAGGCGAAGAACTGCTCTCCCTTATCATCCCAGGCCACCATGCCGTCCGCGATCAGGATGTCCGTTGCGGTCTCCGTCCCGGTGTCAAAGTCCACGATGCTCAGGGTGTCGTCGCTGTCGTCCGTCAGATCCCCGTTCGCGACGAAGAGCCCGCAGCTGCCGTCCCGGGTGAAGGCCGGCTCCCAGCTGACCATGTCATAGCTTCCCTGGAGCTCGATCCGCTCCGGGAGGTCTTCCTCCAGCGTCTTCCGGTACCAGTAGGTCGTGCCGCCGTTTCGGATGAAGGCGTGGAGATATCCGCCTGCCCGGTATGCGGCTCTGCCCTTCCACTCCTCCGACTCCGCCACCGCTTTGGTGACGAACGGGACCTCCGTCCGGGTGCCGTCGGCCACCGTGAACCGCCAGATCCTCTTCTGGTCCTTGCGGTGCAGGACATAAAGATAGCGGCCGTCTTCAGAGAACCCGGCTAAGCCCTCGTAATCGCTGTAGTTGTTCTTTTCCGTCTCCCAAAGCAGCGCGTTCTTTTCCGTGTCGAACACGGCGATGACCCCGTTGCCGGAGAGCGTCGCGACGTAAGGGCCGCCGGCGCAAAGGTCTTTGACGGAGGTGCCGCCGAACTCGTAGTCCTCTCCCTGGGCGCTGTGGTCGAAGACCTTCCACTCCGGATCTCCCTGCCCGCCGCGGATCATGTAGATCTGGCTGTTCGCCACGACGAAGAGCCGGTGGTTACCGTCAGGGGTCTTGCCCTTCCAGACCGCCTGGCCTGAAGACATGGCCTCCGGCAGGCCGCTCAGGACGGACAGCATTTCATCGTCCATCCCCATGATCGCCCAGTAGCCCGGCGACAGGAGCACATCCGCGTAGACAGTCGAGTTTCTCGCCGGCAGCATCGCTACGATCTCTCCCACCATGGTATCCTTCTGCCAGATTTTGCCGCTGTCTGTCCTCACCGCGCAGACGGTGTCCGCCGCGGCTGCCACCGCGAGGTCGATCGGGGTCCCGTCTTCCAGTTCACAGTATCTGACTTCGATGGTCCGGTATCCCGTCACGTTGCTCCCCTTGTACTGGAACGGGGTGTCCCAGAGGATCTTATCGTCATCGATATCGTAGCGGAACAGGTGCTCCGTCCCCGTATAGAACCCACCGGTGGAGTTCATCTGGCCGCTGTCCTGGATCCAGTAATTCAGCGTGATGTCCGACTTCTGCTTCTCGTAGAGCCCGTAGATGGCCCCGTCGTTTCCGACGTCAAAACTCGACAGGCTGTAGCAGTCGAGATCCGGCATGCCGGTCCTGGTCTTTCCGGTCTCGAGATCGATGATCAGGACGCCGAACCGTTCACCGTTATCGGTGTAGTAGCCGAAGCCCGTCCCCCAGACGGCGGCGAGATAGCGTCCGTTTTGGCTGAGCGCCAAATGATGGGCGTTCACGCCGGTGTCTTCGCCCGGGAAAAGGCTGCTCAGGCTGTAGCGCTGCCGGATCGACCGGTCCTTCCCGTCGATGATCACGACGTCCGACCCGGAGATCGCCGCGATGTCGGAGTTCTCGCCTTCCTCGTCCAAAAGCATCAGGCTGTCGATATAATGAGCGACGTACATCTCCCACTCGGTGGTGAGATCCGGGACGTGCAGGCACATCAGCCGGGACTGGTCGCCGTTCCGGACGCTGATGAGGCAGCTGTCGCTGCCATAGGCCGCGATGCCGTCGACAGCGGTATCAAAGGTGACGGACGCAGGGAACTGGTCCGTCTGCGGATCCCAGGACCTGACCGTGTAGGAACCGTCCCGGAAGAATCCGTAGGTCCCGTCCGGCGTCGTCCGGAAGGCGAACCCGTAGTTCGGATGCATGACCGCCGACGCCTGGTAATTCAGGGAGTACGGCGCGTAATAGGCATTCACCGCCTGGGCCAGCGCCCTTTCCGCCTCCACGACCAACGGCTTATCTTCCCCTTCCTTCGGCAGGGCCGCCAGGGCCACCTGGGCAGCCATCATCCGGTCGCTGTCGTGATAGAGCGTGTCGCTGGTGGTGGCCAGGTTCCGGGACTGGTTGATGAGCGCCTCCCGGTAGTTCTTCTGGATCTGGATATTGCTCCACATGAAGTAGAGGGACAGGGCGGCCATCGCCGCGCCGGCGAGGCCCATGAGCCGCATCTGCCGCTGCCGCTGCCTTTGCTTGAGTTCCGAATACCGGCAGCCGATCAGCGCCGCCGCGAGCCGCGGGAGTTCGTCCGCCCTGGCCCTGCGCCGGTCGATCCGGTAGTCGCAGGACAGGGGCTCCAGGTTCATCTTGACGTCGACGAAGGTGCCGTCCTCCGCCTGTGTCCGCACCGTCTCCTCGCAGATCAGCTTCGGGATGACGTCGTACGGATCCTCGCCGTCGATCAGGACGGTCAGGATGTGCCGGCGGTCGTGGCTCTCCAGGAAGTACTCCACCTCCCGCAGCACCCACTTCGCGTTCACGGAATGGGTGGAGCACATCAAAATCAGGTACTCGGAGTTCTCCAACGCGTTTTTGATGGTGTCATTCAGATCGCCGGTGGAGGAGAGCTCCTCCTTGTCACGGAAGACCCGGCCGATCCGTTTGATGCCGTATTTCTTTTTGATGGCGCCGGGGATCGGGAAGTTCTCGATCCGCTTGTGGATCTCCTCCGCCACCGCGATGTCCTGCGGGTGATGCCGGTAGGAGATGAATGCCTTATAGTAATATTCCTTGTTCTCTTCCATGACACCCTCTCCTATTCCGAGATGCTGAACGAGCTGTTGGTCATCAGCGGCGCCAGGCTCTCTTCCTCGTAGAGAAGCGCTTTGATCTCTTTTCCCAGCGGATCGAGCCGGCTGCCGCTGAAGGTCGCCGACAGGGCGTGGATCATTCTCGGTCCCCGGTCAAAATCCACATAGGCGTACCCGGTCTCCCCCTCCGGGAAGCGGTAGAGGTTGACGCTGAAGGAGAAGGCGCTCTGTTCGCCGCCGATGGCCTTCCAGAAGTCCGTGACCGCCTGTGCCGCCTGTTCCGCCGTCGCCTTTTCCGCATCCATGTTCAGGAAGAAATTCACCGCATTGTAGCTGAATCCCGCCTCTGCCTCCGGGTATTTGTCCTTCAGCTTGCCGAGGATCTCCTCCATCAGCGCCTGCGGCATCGCCTCGCTGAGGGATGAATAATAGGTGCCGTCTTCCCGCACGTCCAGAGCCTGGGAGTAGAGAAGCTGTTCATTGCCCTCCGGCTCTTCCCAGATCTCCGCCAGCATCCGGCAGAGCACCGCCGCTTCGCCGGTCAGCGCGCCGCCGGTCATCGGATCTGTGTCGAAGGTCAGCCGGCCGTCCGATACCATCTCGTCCGCCGTCGTGACGGCGATCGGCGTCCGGATCCCGCTGATCCCGATCTCGAGACCGCCTCCGCGGGCGGCATACCCGGTCACCAGGGAGACGTAGTCCCTTCCTTTTTCACTGAGATCCAGTTCCAGCGTGCAGCTGCCATCCCCGTTTTCCCTGCAGGTGAGGGTACCGCTGTCCGTCGGCAGCGTCGTTACACTGGTGCCGCACCACAGTTCAAGGTTTCTTTGTTCCGCCTCCAGGAGGTCCACCTCCCGCTTCGTCAGCGCGTTCTGCCCGGTCAGGAGGAGGATGGTCTCCTGCTCAGAGACGATCTCCCCCAGGGCGTACGGCGTCTCCAGCACGTCCAACCGGCCCTTGAGCCGCCGGATCGCCGCCTGCTTGTCGCCGGCGGTCACGGAATACCGCAGCTCACAGTAATCCTGCTCTCCGAAATAGTCCCGCTCCTGCTGGAACGCACCGGCTTCCTCATTGCCTTCCGCCTTTTCCCAGCGGGTCGGCGATATGATGCTCATGAAGAACCCATGGGCGAGGACCGGCTCCGTCAGGACCTTGGACAGCGCCTGCATCTCCAGCTCCGTCAGTTCATTGTCGAAAACGTACCAGACCGCCGGATCCGGCCCCGGCGCCAGCTTGATGTTGGCCGGATCGCTGAGGTCGCTGTTCAGGAGGAGCCGGACTTCTCCGACCCCCAGCAGCGCGCTCCGGTTCACCGCCGCAAAGGTGGCGTCGAGGGTCAGCTTCAGGTATTCCTCGCCGCGGTCATAGCCGTAGACCTCGTAGATCGCAGGGTCCAGCTCGTCCTTCACCTGGGCCGCCTCGAAATCGTCCCTGCTCAGGGCCAGTTCCTGCCCGTCCGAGTACAGGGACGCTTCCCCGCTGCGGATCACCAGGCGGCGCAGGGTCAAAGAGATGTCCTCCGCGCTCAGGTCCACCGGGATCCACAGCTCCGCCACCTTCCAGTAGTGGTCGACCGTCTCCTCCGGCTCCTCCAGCAAAGTCATCTGCGCCCGGTTGTCCGAGATCGCGTTCGCCCGGTCCCGGATCTGCGCGAGATCCCCCGGCAGGGCGTCGTTCACCTCCGCCTCCGTTTCCACGGAGATGTTGACCCTGTACATGGTCTCGGAAAGCTCTTCCTCCGTCATGGCCGCACCATTCTGGCCGCCGCCCGCAGCGCATCCGCTCAGGGCAAGGGCGCACGCCAGCATGACTGCCAGCGCGCCTCTCCTGCCCGGGCCTGTCTTTGTTCCTTCCTGCCTTCTCTTCATCGTCTCGTCCCCTTATCGGCCGATGGCCTCCAAAAGCTCCCAGGCGTAATCGTCCTTCCGCTGCTGCTCAGGCGCCAGTTCCTCGTAAAGGAGGATCAGGTTGTGCCGGTGCAGCGCATCGTTTCTCACCGGATCGTAGGTCCAGTTATGCATCGTGTAGAAGCGGAGCCAGCGCTCGTGTTCGATCCAGCGGTAGAGCTCCGCCTTCTCCTCCCTGGTGCGCCGGTAGACCTCGAAGGCCTCCCTGCACTTCTCCTTCGTCAGCAGGTTCAGATCCTGGTCCTCCAGGAGGATCCGGACCTTGGTCTGCAGGTGGGAAGCCGCCGCCAGGTTGGACTGCTTCATGAAATCCGTGAGGCTCTCCCAGCCCGGCGCTGTGCCGCCGCTGCCCTCCCGGTAGATCTCGTGCATGCGCTTCGCCGTGGAGAGGAGCTCCCGCTTCAGGATCAGGTCGGAGGTGAAGACCTCCTGCAGGGCGCCGAAGTTCTCCGCGCCGTAAAGCCCCTTCACGGAGGAGTAGACGTGGATCTTCGTCTCCACCGGGAAGTAGGTCCTCATGTCCGAAAGGACCGCCGCGTTCTCCTCCTCCCGGTCTTCGCAGAGGATGATCCGGTCCGCCTTCGCCAGGATCTCCGGCGCGCTCTTCCAGCCGCCTTCCAGGAAGGTCACGCTGTCCCCCCGGTACCCCGGCTCGCCGAACCGGACGAACTGCGAGAGCGCCGCGTGGTCTCTGCAGAACTCCGTGCCATCCGCGAAGATCCGGTAGGCCACGTGCTGGTCCGGGGAGAACACGTTGGTGAGGAGGCCCCTCTCCAGGAGCTTCCTGCCCAGGGTGCCCCGGCCGACGATGACCACGTTCTTCTCATCAAAGCGGAGCGGGAACCGCCTCCAGTAGAGCAGCGCCAGGATCTCCGCCGGATCCACGCAGGAGACGTTCGGAAGGGACGGATCCTCCTTCAGGGAGGTCCGGCAGATGACCCGCTCGAACCGGCCGCTCACCGCCGCCGCTTCCCGGAAGTTCTCCCAGCCGTCCTCGCCCATGGCGAAGTAGAGGCAGTCCTTGCCCCCCGGCCGCCGCGCCGCCACCGCGGCGGCGGGATCCGGCATCACGCAGCAGGAGAGCTCTCCCGCGGAGACCTCCGTCCCGGCAGGGCCCCGGAACAGGAACAGGGCGTCCTTTTCCAGCAGGCCGATGCTCCTCGCCAGGACCTCGCTCTTCTCACTCACCTCGGAGAAGACGTACCACACGCTGTTCCTGTGGGCTCGCAGCTTGCGGGCAGGCAGCAGCTTCTCGGAAAAGAAGCTGACCGCGAAGCCGATGACCGCGGCGAACAGGCCGGCGCTGACGACCAGGAACAGGATGCCTACCAGCTTGCCCCCCACCGTCACCGGCGACAGGTCGCCGTAGCCGACGGTGGTGATGGTGACCAGGGAGTACCAGACCGCGTCCCAGAAGGTGCGGATCCCCGCCTCCGGGGCCCGGCCCTCAAAGGCCAGGAGCAGGAGCAGCGCCGCCAGATACAGGACCAGGGCCAGAAGCACCCGTCCCGTCCATTTCTTCTTCATCGCACCGATCCCTCCTCCGTCTCCTTCTTCTCCGGCGTCCCTGCGCCGTACCGCAGCACGTCGCAGAGGCTGACCACGTTATTGATGTCCATCTGCTTGTAATCCCTGTTGCTGCCGATGACGGCGTTCTCCTTCGCCGACAGGGCGTCCAGCGCCTCCCACGGCACCAGGCAGCCGTGGACCCGGTGCTCCATGTCCTTGAGGATGCGGAAGGAGGTGTCCCCCGCCGCCGCCTTTTCTCTCCAGAGGGCCGCCCGCTCCTCGAACTCCTCGTCCGT
>CADCOV010000082.1 GCA_902803185.1 uncultured Eubacteriales bacterium | reverse complement strand
GGAGAAATCCACGCAGGTCAGCGGGACGCCGCGCTCGGCGCAGACCCTCTTCACCACCTCGGTCACCTCCGGGGCGCCGTCGTAGCAGACTGCGATGCAGCCGGTCTTGATGATCCCGGACTTGGTCTCCGCGATCTCCTCCAGGGTGTTCCCCAGGTACTCCGTGTGCTCGAGGCCGATGTTGGTGATCACCGCCGCCTCAGGGGCGTCGATGGCGTTGGTGCTGTCCAGGGCGCCGCCCATGCCCACCTCCAGCACCACGATGTCGCAGTTCTGCTCGTAGTAATACTGCATGGCGATGGCCGTGACCAGCTCGAACTGGCTCGGGTGGTCCTCCATGCCGTCGGCGATGGAGCGGGCCTTTTCGGTGATCCTGGCCAGGTCCTCCCCGCCGATGTTCTCGCCGTTCACCCGGATCCGCTCATTGAAGACCTGGATGTATGGGGAGATGTAAAGGCCTGTGCGGTATCCCGCGTCCCTAAGGATCTGGTCCAGCATGGCGCAGGTGGACCCCTTGCCGTTGCTGCCCGCCACGTGGACGAACTTCAGTTTCTTCTGCGGGTCACCGAACCCCTTAAGGAGCTCCTTCGTGCGCTCAAGCCCCAGCCTCGTGGTGCTCCAGCCGTAATTTTCGATATAGCGGATGGCTTCCTGTTCGGTCATGCGGATACCTGCTTTCCGATCCGTCCCATCACCTTCCCCAGCAGCGGGATGCAGACGATCTGTACCGCCGACAGGATCAGGACCTGCACGATCCGGGTCGCCAGCAGCGGGCCGTAAGGGGATCCGTACAGGATGGAGATCCAGAGGGAGTTCAGGAACAAACTGAGGATGAACTGGTTGATCCCCACCGCCGCCAGGGTGCGCGGGATGGTCTGCTCCCTGTGGAGGAAGAGGCCGAAGACCACGCCGGTCAGGAAGGCGGTCAGGGTGAACCCCGGGAAATAGGCGCCGATCGGGAACAGGATGGCGCCGACGAAATCAGCGATCGCCCCCACCAGGCCCGCCTGCAGTGGCCCTAAGAGGATGGCGGCGATGACGACCGGTACGAAGCTGAAGCCGATCTTGATGTTCCATGCGCTGATGGAGAGGAACCGTGAAAGAATGATCTCCAGGGCGATGAGCAGTGCCATGATCGTCAGGTTCCTCGTGCTGAATCTGCTCGTTTTTTCCATGAAAAAACTCCTTTCGTGGTTGCCACGAGAGGAGTTTCTTGGCTTCCTTTTGTGGCAGCGGATGCGGAGACAGCAACGCGGCGCTCACAAGGCACCTTCGTCCGCAGACAACTTCCCATCCTGCGGCACTTGACGCGCTGTTCCTACTCTGACAAATGACCTTCCGGTCACACTCTGCATCTTATCACAGAAGCGGACCGGTGTATATGCACAAATTTGGGAAAACGTTCTATTATTTGACAATGACTGGTGCTTTTCAGTCCGGGCGCCGCCTGCCGCAGCCGATGCAGAACAGGCCGCCGTTCTCCGCGCCGCAGTCCGGGCAGAACCACTTCTTCGGCCGGGCCAGGCCGCAGTTCGCGCAGTAGTTGCCGATGGCCTCATAGCCGCAGCTGCACTTCCACGGCGTGTTGAAATCCGCGCTCGGAACGAAGACCGGGGTGACCCTGTCCGGCTCCCCGCCGAACACCAGCTCCGGCGCCTCCGGCGCTTCTGCCGGGGCGGCGTCAAAGACCAGTTCCGGTTCTGCCGGCGCTTCCGCCGGCGCCTCGTCGAACACGTCCTCCGATACGGCGGTCCGCACCGGCTCCTCCGCAGGGGCTTCGGCAGGGGCCTTCGCCTCCTCCTGCACCGGGGCAGGGGCAGCCGCAGCAGGGTGCTCATCGTTGCGCTGCTCCACCTTCTCCGTCACTTCCTCCGGCGCCTTCCCGGTCAGCAGCGCGCAGATCTCTTTGCCCGTCTGCTCCAGGGCCCGGTAGGCCTCGCTGTCCTTCTCCCTCGGCCGGTTGCCGAACCGGGAGAGCTCCACCTGCAGCTTGTTGAAAAAGCCTCCGTCGATGTCCATATCGACGTTGAACTGATACTCGTACTCATAGCGCGGCGGATCGAAGCTCCTCGGGCGGCCGTCCTCGTCCCGGTCCATGATCTCGTCCGACTCCTCGCCAATCAAAAGCTCGCACCGGCGGATCTGGTCCAGGGAGATGACGTCCGGGTTGCGGTCCTGCCAGTTCTCCACCCGGGTCGCCACGAACTTGCGGGCGTTCTCGTCCAGATAGATCTTCACGTCCTCGCCGAACACCCTGGTCGGGCGCAGGGCTTTGACCGTCTCCCGGTTCTTCTCCCGGTAGGCCAGATGGCTGCGGAGGTCTTCCACCGTCCGCTTGCGGTCCATATCGTACCACGGGGACACCTTCGCCGCGCAGTCCTTGCACAGATTACCGTCCTCCAGCTTGTATTTGACCACGATCCCGATGTCTTTGCCGCAGATGCTGCACTGTTTCTTATCGAATATGCCCATAGTTCCCCTCGCTTTCTCTATGCCCGTGATTCGACCAAAGCCTTCCGTCTCCATAGTATCCCCTTTTACCGAATTTTGCAACGAAAACAGCAAACCGATGTGCACGGAGAATTGACAATTCTGAAAACAATCGATACGCTGGATTCGAAGGGAATCTTAGCCGAAGAGAAAAGGAGGCATACTATGGATTTTACCGGAAGAGTCGCGATCGTCACCGGCGCCAACCTGGTGGTGGACGGCGGCAAACTGATGTAAGACCAGCCCCATCAGAACGCATCCTGTAAAAAACTCCGGCGTGATGCCTCCCCCATCGGGAAGGGCTTCGCGCCGGAGCTTTTTCATCTGTTATCCGTTCACGATCCTGGTGATCTTCTCCACGATATCGTTCACATAGTCATCCCGGTTCAACTCTGTCGAAAAGCCGAAGCCGTTTTTGAGATCGGCGGTCCTTACGCTGAAGCCGTTGCTCTCCAGTGTGCCTTCCTGCAGGTTCGGCCGCACCGTGATCACGTTATCCTTTACCGTGACCAGGAGCTGCAGTTCCAACCGGGGCTCCCGTTTGAACGTGATCTTTTTCCCCAGGAAGCTGGTCAGCTTGAACGGCACCGGGAATTCCTCCTTATGCTGCTCAAGCAGCGAATAAAGTTCCTCGATCGTCATGCTGCGGCCCATTTCGATTTTCCTTGGCACAGCCGAGTACACAGCTTTCTTTAAATCGTCTTTGATTCCCATGGTGTTCCTCCTTCTCAAACTATGATCATACCGGGACGAAAGAAAGCCTCGCTATCCACGGGACAACGCCCGCAGCGGATCGAAACATGTGGATCTGCGTCTTCGTGTCAGCAAAAGGCATGCCGGGGATCCTGAAGGGACGAGATCCTGATGGTCCATCTCCCTCATCACTCTCCGTGGGAAACCGTCCCATCCCCTGTGATATCAATGGGTTCACCATCCATCGCAATTAGGCGATCCATCTTCTGGAGCAGGAAATCCTTGTTCCTCGCCAGGATCTCCCGGACCTCCTGGGAAATCAGGTCCGCGTAGACGTGCTGGTCCGAGGAGACGCCCAGGGCATCGATCCCCAGGCCCTCCGCCAGGAACAGCGCCCGGAACTCGTGGTAGCGCTGGGTCACGATGATGGCCCGCTCCACCCCGAAGATCTCCGCTGCCCGCACGACGGATTCGGAGGTGGAGAATCCCGCGTGGTCGCAGAAGATGTCCTCCGCCGGCACCCCGGCGTCCAGGCAGTAGCGCAGCATCACGTGGAGCTCGTTGTGGACCTCCGTGCCGTTGTCGCCGGTCAGCAGGATCTTAGGCGCAAGCCCCGCCTGGTACATGGCGATCCCCGTGTCCAGCCGGTCCCGCAGCATGTCCGTCGGGGTCTCCTCGTCCAGGATCCCCGCGCCGAGGACGATCACGCACTGGGCGTCCAGAGCCTGGAGCCGCTCCAGGGCCTCCCCCTCCGGCAGCGTGCCCTCGCCCTCGTCCCGCCAGACCAGCCGGTCCATGCCGGTGCTGACGACTTTGCCGTTCACGCCCAGCACGGCAGCAGCCACCGCGAGGAGGAGCAGCAGCAGCACGAGGAAGAACCGTCCCGCCTTATTCTTCTTTTTCCGTTTTCTCTTTGTCATATCAGGAGTTCTCCCGCCATCTTTGCAATCAGTCCCTCTATGTGGTAAAATAATAGGACCTTATTTTACTTTTGTTTTGTATGGAGTGTGTGATGAAAAAGTATACCGTTTCTGCATCTTCTGTGTACGACGTGCTCATCGGCCGGGGCCTCCTGGCTGACGCCGGCCGCTACCTGGCTGAACTCTATACCCCGCGCCACATTTCCGTGATCACGGACAGCACCGTGAACGGGAAGTATTCCCAGGTGCTCATGACCTCCCTGATGGAGCATGGCTTCCGGCCGTCCAAGATCCTCTTCCCGGCCGGGGAACACTCCAAGAACCTGACCACCTATGCCAACATCCTGGAGGCCCTCGCCGAGGACTGCATCTCCCGCAG
The DNA here is from genome assembly GCA_902803185.1 of uncultured Eubacteriales bacterium. Lineage (GTDB taxonomy): Bacteria > Bacillota > Clostridia > Peptostreptococcales > Anaerovoracaceae > Eubacterium_B. Next base: position 1,329 of record CADCOV010000082.1, on the reverse strand, counting down.
CGATCTTCTGATCGCCCTGGGGGGCGGCGTCGTCTGCGATCTCGCCGGCTTTGTCGCCGGGACCTACATGAGGGGCATCGACTATATCGTCATCCCGACCACCCTGCAGGCGGCCATCGACACCGCCATCGGCGGCAAGGCAGCCATCAACCTGAACGCCGGCAAGAACCTGGCGGGCGTCTTCTGGCAGCCGTCCCTGGTCCTCTGCGACCCGGGCACCTTCCAGACCCTGCCGGAGCCGCAGATCATCGACGGTCTCGCGGAGGCGGTCAAGTGCGCCGCCATCTCGGACGCGGGCCTGGTCCCGAAGATCCTGGACAGAGACCTCGATTACGTGGTGGAACGCTGCATCTCCATCAAGAAATCCCTGGTGGAGGTGGACGAGCGGGACACCGGCCTCAGGCAGCTCCTGAACTTCGGCCACACCGCCGCCCACGGCATCGAGAAGCTCTCCGCCTACAGCATCTCCCACGGCCGGGCGGTGGCCAAGGGCATGATCGCGGAGGCCAGAGGCGCCTGGCGCATGGGCCTGGCGAAGACCGACATCAGCGGGGATCTCACGGAGATCTTCGCCTCCTTAGGCATCACCCCGGACATCCCGTTCTCCGCCCGCGACCTGTATGAGCACGCGCTGAAGGACAAGAAAATCCGGGACAACCGGATCAACATGATCATCCCGGAATCCCTTGGAAAATGTACGCTGCGCCGCATCTCCTTCACGGAGCTGAGCGAGCTTCTCCGCCTCGGCGTCGAGGCCTGACCTACCAGCGCCTGCGGATCTCCTCGTACTCCTCCTTCAGCATGGAGAAGACCAGGGAGTCCCTGAGCGTGCCATCATAGATCTTATAAGTGCGCCGGATCGTACCCTCGTACGTGAAGCCGCACTTTTTTATTATGTTCTGGGATCTTTTGTTCACCGGGCTGGTGCAGATCCCGATCTGGTCCAGCTTCCGGTCCTCGAACCCGTAGGCGATCATGGCCTTCGCCACCTCGGTCATCAGGCCCTTCCCCCACTGGTCCCGGGCCAGCCAGTAGCCCAGCTCCCAGCTGTTGGCGTCCGGCCGCAGCCGGTCCGGCTCCAGGGCGGTGGTCCCGATCAGCCTGCCGGTCTCCTTGTCCGTCACCGCGAAGGTGTCCGTCTTCAGGAACAGCTCCCGGATGATCTCAAGCGAGGCTGCCGGGCTCTCGTGAGGCGCCCAGCCCGCGTGGGGACCCACGTCCGGGTCCTTCGCGATCTCATAGAGGGCCTCCGCATCCTCTTCCGTATATCTTCTCAGGATCGTCCTTTCGGTCTCGATCGTCGCTCTCTCCATCCCGTCTCTCACCTTT
>CADCOV010000081.1 GCA_902803185.1 uncultured Eubacteriales bacterium | reverse complement strand
TACGTAATCGTTTCCGACGGTTAACAGGATTTTCACAGAAAGACCATATTCCGGTCCTATAATCCTTTTTGTACCGAAGGGGGTCTATGGGGATCAGCAGATGATAGAAAGAGAGGTGTGCACCATGGACGAAAAGAATTATGAACATACACCGGGCACGATCGAAGAGACCGCTGAGACGGCGGAAGCCGTGACCGAAGCGGCGGAAGAGACCGCCTGCGCAGCAGCCTCGGAAACCGTTGCCGAAGCCGCAGACGCGCCGGAGATCAAGGCCGCCGACCTGGCGGAGGAGATCCGCAGAGAGGCTGCAGAACCGGCCGATACCGCCTCGCAGGCGGGGATCTACAGCTACGACCCGCTCCGGGAGGAACAGAAAGCCAATACCATGCGGGAGTTCTCCTCCCAGCAGACGAAGACCGCCCAGGAGCGGTGGCGGGAGGAAGCGCAGCAGTACAGCTGGCGGAGCTCCCACGAAGACAGCGACGGCCTGAAGAACAGCGAGAGAGAGACCTTCAATCCGCGGACCGGCATGTACGAGGCGCCGGGAGCGGCAGCCTCCGCCGGCGCGAACCGGACCGCAGCGCAGGAAAGCGCGACTACCGCTGACAATACCAGCCGTTACACCTATACGCCGCAGACCGGCGCGGCGGGCGCCACGGCACCGAAGGAAAAGAAAGAAAAGAGCGCTCCGGGCTACATCACCCGGCGGGCTTTCATCCTGGGCCTGATCTGCTGCATGCTGGCGACCAGCGGCCTCACCCTCGGCGGGCTGGCTTTGACCGGCAACCTCGGCGGAGACAGGGGCGGCAGCGAGCCGGTCTCCCAGGAGACCGCGGCGAACGAGGACACCACCGCCACTGGCGAGGAGAACAGCGCCACCAACTACTCCCTGGTCGACGCCACCGGCGCGGCCAAGACCATCGGCGAGATCGTCTCGATGAACGAGAATGCCGTCGTCGAGATCCAGACCGAGGCCAAGGTCACGGACTCCTGGCTGCAGAGCTACGTCACCACGGGCGCCGGCAGCGGCGTCATCGTACAGGAAGACGGCTATATCCTGACCTGCAACCACGTCATCAAGGACGCCACCTCCATCACCGTCATCCTGAAGGACGGCACTTCCTATCCTGCCACTCTGATCGGCGGGGACGAGCTGACCGACGTGGCGGTCGTCAAGATCGATGCCACCGGCCTCACCGCCGCCACCTACGGCAACAGCGATGAGCTGGCCGTCGGCGACCTGGCTGTCGCCATCGGAAACCCGCTGGGTGAGCTGGGCGGCACCGCCACCAGCGGCATCATCAGCGCCCTGAACCGGCAACTGAACGTGGACGGCAAGATCATGAACCTGCTGCAGACCGATACTTCCATCAACCCGGGCAACTCCGGCGGCGGCCTCTTCAACGACGAGGGCAACCTCATCGGCCTGGTCGTGGCCAAGTCCTCCGGTTCCGACGTGGAGGGCCTGGGCTTCGCGATCCCGATCAACCAGGCGGCAGAGGTCGCCAAGGAACTGATCGAGAACGGCAAGGTCACCGGCAGAGCCGCCTTCGGCATCGGCATCATCGATCTGACCGATCCGGCGAGGGCAGCCCAGTACGGCCTGCGCACCACCGGCATCTACATCGGCGAGGTCAACTCCCCTGAGGCCAAGAAGGCCGGATTCGAGAAGGGTGACCTGCTCTACTACATCGACGACCAGGAGATCACCTCTGAGGCGGTGCTCCGTTCCATCTTAGCCAGCCACAAGGCGGGCGACGTGGTCAAGGTGACCGTTCTCCGCGACAACGCCAAGGTGGAGCTCACCGCGACCCTGATCGAGGCGACAGCCTGATCCATACAATTACAATACCCCAGATAAAAGGTCCCGGCGGATACCCGCCGGGACCTTTGTTTTTATTCGATTTGTTCCTCCTCGAACCGCCGGAGCCAGTTCCCCCGGAAGTAGTAGATGGCCATCATGACCGCCGCCGTCAGCCAGGTCAGCGGATAGCCGGCGCAGACCGCGTCCAGGCTCGGGAACAGGGTCCCGCTCACCACCAGCCAGATGACCCGGATCACGCAGAAGTTCATGACGGAGATGAACATCGGCATGAAGCTTTGGCCGGAGCCCCGGATGATGTTGCCGGCGCACTGGGCAAAGCCCAGGACGACGTAGGCCGGCAGCAGCCAGTAGGCGTACTGCATGCCGTAGGCGATGGCCTCCGTATCGTCGGTGAAGACGTGGAGGATCGGGCCCAGCATCGCCCAGACCACCAGGGAAAGGACGACGGAGCAGATCGTGGACATCAGGTACACGGCCCTTGCGGTGACGCGGACCCGGTGGTATTTCTTCGCGCCGATGTTCTGCCCCACGAAGGTGGTGGCCGCCAGGGACAGGCTCATCACCGGCATGATGATCAGGCCGTCGACTTTGTTGTAAGCGCCGACGCCGGCGACCGCCGCCGCACCATAGATGTTGAAGTAGCGCTGGACGATGGTGTTTGAGAAGCTGATGATCGTCTGCTGGATGCCCATCGGCAGGCCGATCCGGATGATCTGGCGGAGGGTCGCCCCGTGGATGCGGAGGTCCCTGAGCCGGAGCCGGTAGATGTCGTCGGTGCGCATCATGGCCAGGATGGACAGCACTGCGGAGACGGCGATGGCCGTGACCGTCGCTGCTGCCGCGCCCGCGATCCCCCAGTGGAAGACCACCACGAAGAGCAGGTCCAGGATGATGTTGAGGACGCTGGCCACGATCAGGTAGTAGAGCGGCCGCTTGGAGTCCCCGACGGAGCGCAGGGCGCCGCCGGCGGTGTTGTACAGGACGAGGAAGGTGCTGCCCAGGAAGATGATCCTGAGGTAGAGGATGGAGAAGCCCTCCACCTCCTTCGGCGTGCTGATCGCCCGGATGATCCACGGCGTCAGGACGTAACCGAGCACCGTGACGGCGATCCCGCAGAGCGTCATGAGGGCGAACATGGTGTGGACCGTCTTGTGAGTCTCCTCCTTATCGGCCGCCCCGTAGTTCTGGGCCAGGACCACGCCGGCGCCCGCGCCCGCGCCCATAAAAAAACCGATGATCATGTTGATGATAGGAAAGCTGGAGCCCACCGCCGCCAGGGCGTGGGTCCCGATGAACCGTCCTACGATCACAGAATCAACGGTATTATAAAGCTGCTGGAACAGATTGCCCAGAAGAAGCGGCGCCGTGAAGCGCAGCAGTTCTTTCCAGATCACGCCCTCCGTGATCCGGTTGCCGGTGGCAGGGGCCGCCATCACGCGTTGGTGCCGATGCCGCTGACGAAGGACTTCAGGCTGTGGATGTGCTCCCGCACGACCTCGCTGGCCCTCTTCTCATCGCCGCTCTTCAGGGCATCGATGATGTGGTGGTGTTCCTCCGGCATGTTCCGGTAACGGGAGAAATCCTCGTAATACAGATACCGGAACCTGAGCACCAGCTCCTGCAGGTTGGAGACGAACTGGATCAGGGTGCGGTTGTCCGTCACCGAGACGATCGCCTGGTGGAACTGCTCGTCGTAGTCGATGATGGCCGCGGTGTCGTTGGCTTCGATCGCCTGGGCGTAGAGGTCCGTCAGATGCTCCATCCGGGAGATCTGCTCCCCGGTGATCCGGGACGCGGCGATCCCCGCCGCCAGGGCCTCCAGCTCCTCTCTGACCGTCAGGACGTTCACCATGTCCTCGGTGGAGATGTCCGAAGCGTAGGCGCCCTTCCGCGGTTCGATGGTGACCAGGCCTTCCTTCTCCAGCTTACGGATCGCCTCCCGGACCGGGGTGCGGCTGACGCCCATATCCTCCGCCAGATCGACCTCCATCATACGGGTGTGCGGGGTGATCTTCCCCGTCATGATCCGTCTCTTCAGCTCTTCATATACGATCTCTCTGAGCGGCCTGTGGTTTTCCAAATCAAAGTTCATCTGTCTACTCCTGTATCAAATGGTCGTCTGACACCAAAATGTCTCATATTTGCGGTGGCGCAGGGCTTTGCCCGCCTTCACCGCGTCCTCCCGGTCCCGGAACAGCGCGAAGACCGTCGGACCGCTGCCGCTCATCAGCACCTTCCCGGCGCCGGCGCAGCTCTCCTCCATCAAAGCCTTGAGCGCCGCCACCTGCGGTTCCGCGGCGAGGGTATAGTTTTCCAAAACGTTGATCATCTGCGCCTCGGCAGCTTCCCGGTCGCCCCTGGCCAAAGCCTCGGCGAGAAGGCCGTTTTCGGGCCTTGCCGGTATCTCACAGCTGTCGATCCCCTTGTAGACGGAGGCTGTGGAGACGCTGATCGGCGGCTTCGCCAGGACCACCGCCGCCTTGAGCGGCCGCACCGGCGTGAGCAGGGTCCCCGTCCCCGTCGCGTGCATGCAGGAGACGGCGAGAGGATCCTTGCGGACCTTCCGCGGCAGCACGTAGTTCCGCCGGGCCTGGCCGCAGGCCGTGAACGGAATATCGGATCCCAGCCTGGCGCACAGGTCGCAGATCTCCCGGAGGGAGAGCCCCAGGCGCCACATGGTGTTCAGCCCGTGGATGACCGCCGCCGCGTTCCCGCTGCCGCCGGCCAGCCCGGCCGCCACCGGGATCCGCTTCTGGATGTCGATGTGGATGCGGCTCCTCCTGACCTCAGGATGATCCGCGAAGGCCTCCCGCATCAAAGCCGCCGCCCGCCAGGCCAGGTTCCGGTCGTCGGTGGGCAGGAAGGGCTTGCTGCAGGAGAGGGAGATCCTGTCCTCCTCGTCCTCGCCGCAGTCGGAGAGGTCGATCCTGACGGTGTCCGACAGGGAGACCTGCTGCATGATCATGTCCACCGGGTGCATGCCGGTCTCCGGATCCGGCCTGCCCACGTCGATGGAGAGATTGATCTTCGCATAGGAGGAAAGCGTGATGGTGTTCTTCATGGCACCCTCTTCCCCGGCACCCTGCGGGTGCCGTATAAAGAAATGAGCGGCACTACCGCTCACTCCTTTGCAGCTGTGATTCAGCCTTACTTCTTCTTCTTTTTCTGGTTGGCGGCGCGGCGCTTGGCGAGGCGCTCCTCCTCCGCCTTCTTGGCCTCGGCGATCGCCTTGCGGCCGGTGACGTACTTGGCGCCGGCAGCCGCGATCGGGCGCGGTCCGTGGACGCGGTAGCGGCCAGGGAAGGTCATCTCTTCCTCTTCCTCTTCGGTCTCCACCTTCTTCGCGTTCTTGCGGGCCTCCTTGGCGGCCTGCTTCTCTACCTCGCGGTTGTGTTCCGCCATGATCTCCGCGACGGACTTGCCGGTGCGCTTGGCCTCCTTATACGGGTTGAACGGCGCGTCCTTGGCCGGTACGTTGGCATTGGAGGTGCCCTCCTGCTGCTGCTTCCTCGCCTGTCTGGAGGAGAAGAAGAACATGCCGCCCATCATCACCACCATCATGATCATGTAGATGGAGGTGTTCAGCTTCTGGTTCAGGGTGGTGAAGGTCAGGGTCTTGTCGGCGCCCAGGGTGTTGCCCTGGTCATCGGTGAAGTCCCCGCTGATCTTGAAGGTGTATTCGCTGTTGCTGCTGATCGCCTGCCCGCTGTCGGTGTCGAAGAGGACCAGGACTTCCTTGTCGTTCTTCGGGTTGTAGTAGACCTTGATCGGCAGGGCGGTGCCCTCGGCGTCGGTCAGGGAGAAGCACTTGTCGTTCGCGTCCTGGTTGGCCTCAGCGGTCACCGGGTTATTGAAGGTGAGCTTGACGCTCAGGTTCTCGACGGACGTGTTCTTCTGCTGATCCTTCGGATAGCTTTCGACCAGTTCCAGCCCGCTGCCGTCCGCAAAGGCCGTGCACGCGGCGACGATCATGATGACAAGCGCCGCCAGCAGGATCCTGATGCTCGTTCTTTTCATTCCTGTTTCCCCTCCGAATACTGTGGTTTTTTCTGTCTGAGGTCTCGAAAGAAGTCCTTGACGATGCGGGAGCATTCCTCTGCCATGATCCCCGTCTCCACCTCCATGCGGTGGTTGAGCTTCTCGCTGCATACGATATTATAGATGGAACCGCAAGCCCCTCCCTTGGGGTCCATGGCGCCGATATGGAGCTTCTCCATGCGGGACCATACGAGGGCGCCCGCGCACATGCTGCAGGGCTCCATGGTCACGTACATCTCGCAGCCGATGAGCCGCCAGCCCCCCAGGACGGCAGCCGCCTCCCGGATCGCCAGCATCTCCGCATGGGCCGTCGGATCCTTCATCGTCTCGGTCATGTTATGCCCGCGGGCGATGACCCTGCCATCCTTCACGATGACAGCCCCCACCGGGATCTCACCGAGCTCCGCCGCGATGGCGGCCTCGGCCAAGGCTTCTTCCATGAATCTATCCATACACTTGTCTATCGTATCACAGAATGCCCGCCGGTTCAAGGATTTTGTATACAAAGTTGTACAAAATCCGCCTTTGATGCTACAATAGAGGCAGCATCGATCTTCTAATG
>CADCOV010000080.1 GCA_902803185.1 uncultured Eubacteriales bacterium | reverse complement strand
TTACCACTCCGAAAACTGTTCGCACAGCTTAGGAAGCTGTTCTGGGTCTGGCTGGCGCTGGCGATCGTGGCCGGGATCGTGACGCTTCTCGTGATTCATATGGCAGATCAAACCCGCGGGCACGCCACCACAGTGATCAGCTACAGCTATAACGGCATCGAATCCGGGAACGACCCCTCCGGCAACCGCTTCGATCCCAATGAGATCAAGGCAGACGCCGTGGTCCAGGCGGCGGTGAAGGAGGCCGGCCTGGAGGAGGAAGAGGGGCTTGAAATCGAGACCATCCAGGACGCCATCGCCATCACCAGCCGGATGCCGGACGGCGTTCTGAGCAAGATCACGAAGCCGGAATCCGTTTTCACGGGGGACCAGATCTCCTCCACGGAGACGGTGAAGACCCAGTCCTACTTCCCGACCCAGTATAACGTCTCCCTGGACTACAGCGCCCTGGGCCTGAACGGCAGGCAGGGCGCTGCCCTGCTGGATCAGCTGGCGGAGTGCTACAGGCAGTATTTCTACGATACCTACAGCTTCTCCTACATCGGGAAATCGGTGCAGGCCCTGGACTACAGGAACTATGACTATGAGGACGCGGTGGAGGTGCTGGACACCAAGCTGACCATCCTGCAGAATTTCGTGGCGCAGCTGGCTGCCCTGGACACCAGCAGATTCACGTCCAAGGAGACGGGCTACTCCTTCTCCGACCTCTCCACCGCGGTGGATACGATCCGCAGCGAGGACATCATGCGGGTCACCTCCTATATCTAGTCCTCCAATCTTACCAGGTCCAAGGGAGACCGGATCAACTACTTCACCTACAAGATCGACAACGAGCGCAGGATACAGGCCCAGATGCAGGAGATGCTGAATGTCGTGGATTCCCTCATCAGCGGGTACAAGAAGACCACGGCGGTGGTGGCGGGCTATGTCGGCGCCTCTACGGACGAGAACGGGGAGACCGTGCTGAACTACGAGGTCACCCAGCCCTCCCAGACCTATGATGATCTGATCGACAGAAGGATCGAGTACCGCACCAGTCTCTCGGAATCCGTGGAGCGGATCGTCAAGTATCAGGCCAGACTGGAGCAGCTGAACGGGGAAGAGAGCAAGGCCAGCGTTCCGGTGGTGGAGGAGATCCTGGAGAGCGCGGACCAGAAGATCGAAAACCTGCTGACGGCGACGACCCAGACCGCCAGCGAGTTCTATGAGAGCGTGTACCTGGACCGGGCGGTCCAGATCCTTCCCCAGACCACCAGCGTCTCCTCCTCGTTCAAGGCCCTGGTCTCCAGCTCGTTTTCGGACGGGCTGGCGGTGGAAGCCTTGCTGTTCGGCCTGTTCGTGCTGTGCGCCGTGATCCTGGCCTTGCTGGCGGACAGGGGAACGTTCACTGCCCGGGTGGACCGGGCCCTGGAGAAGACCAGCCCCTTCCGGTGGGGAAAACAGACAGACGGGAAAAAGCGTTCCGCCCGCGGCAGGAGGTGACTGAGGAATGGATGACGAGAGAAACATTCAGCTGACAGTGGTCCATCCCCCGGAAGAGGATGGGAACGAGGTCAGGATCGACCTTTCCCTGATTTTCGGATACCTGAAGCGCTTCTTTGTGCTCTGGCTGGCGGTCGCCGTGGCCCTGGGATCCTTTGTCCTGGCGGTGAGCAGCTGGCGCAAGAATGTGACCTACATCGGAGACGCCATGGCCCTGATCACCTACACCTTCGACGAAGCGGCCAAGGGCCTGGCCCCCGACGGCACCCCTCTGGACCCTGCCAAGATCCAGTCTCCCAACGTGGTGGAGGAGGCTCTCAATACCCTGCAGGTGGATCTGGGACAGATAGACAAGGTCCGCACCAACCTCAAGGTCGAGGCCGTGATGGCGGACGAGTCCTATGATCGGATGACTCTGTACAACAACATGCTGGCCAAGAGCACCAGCGTCAATATGGATCTGATCCGCTCCCTGCTCAGTACAGAGAGCAACGCCACCCGGTACATCGTCTCCTTTGACTACCTCCGGGCGGGCTTCTCCCGTCAGGAAGGCATCGACCTGCTCAACGCCATCCTGGACTCCTACCGGCAGGATTTTGAGGTGACCTATAACTACAATGTGGCGCTGGGCTCCTCCCTGGAGGTGGTGGACTATACCGAGTATGATTACGCGGAGACTATCACTATCTTTACGAATACCCTGGATGACATGGAGACTTATCTGAACGATTTGAAGGACTCCGATACGGCCGGGTTCCGGTCCAGCGTCACCGGCAGCACCTTTGACGACCTGCTTCTGCGGGTCTCCACCCTGCGGGACATCGACCTGGACCAGGCGGCGGCCTACATCACAGGGAATGCCGTGACCCGCAACGGCGCGGAGCGGGAGATCGCCCATTACGAGTGGCTGATCCAGGAGCTGACCCGCCAGAAGGCGGTCCAGGATGCCAGGCTGGCCTCCCTGACCGATTCCATCGCCGCCTATGAGAAGGACCCTGTGATCTACAACGGGGAAGACGTGGCAGCCGCCGACCAGGACGGAACGACGGATTACTACGACCAGCTGATCGCCGATAAGCTCAGCACCCAAAACCAGATCTCCCGGAATATGAGAACGATCCGGTTCTATCAGAACGAGATCGAGATCCTGAAGACCGACCGGCCGGCAACCCAGCAGGCCAAGGACCGTGCCGATGAGTTTCTGGGGGAAGTGAACGAGAAGGTCAACCTTCTGCTGAACGACGTGAAGAGAACGGCGGATGACTATTACAGCAAGGCCGCGTTCTCGAAGACCGTGCAGGTCCTGGTGCCTGCCATGGCGGAGAGTCCGTCGCTGACCAGCGGGGACATGAAGAAGAACATGATCATAGCCGAGGGCGTGCTTTTGGTCGTCTATTTCGGCGCCGCCGTGATCCAGGGGATCCGGGCGAGCAACCGGAAGGCGGAGAAGGACCTGGAGCAGCCCCAGACGGCCGCTGAAAACTGAACCAATCAAAATACCCCGTACCGAAGGATGGTACGGGGTATTTTTGTGTACGGGGATCGGCGGTTCGGCCTTCACCCCTCCTCCCGCAGCATGGGCTTCAGGTGCATCAGCAGGTCCACCTTGTTGTTGACCTCGAACTTCTTGTAGATGTTGGCGATGTGGG
>CADCOV010000079.1 GCA_902803185.1 uncultured Eubacteriales bacterium | reverse complement strand
TCGGTCCTTTCGATCCAATCGCTTGCGCTGATCACAAATGTATGCAGACCTGCCTCCCGCCGAAAGTGGTCGAATTCGACCACTTTAAAACTTGGATTATAGATTTGTTCCCAGGTCCCCAGATATTCTAGTGTAGTGCGATTCCTAAGCCAGTTCTTGATGACATCTGCAGCTCTGGCGCTGCCGGCTTTAGCCGCCGCGATATCCGTCAGGCTAAGGAAATCCTCTGCCTCCACAGAAGAAACAGCGATCGGCACATTCTGTACATTAATGATCCTGTTCTTTGCCACGTTATTCTCCTATTCTGTTATCGGGCGTATTGACATCGGCTTCTCCGTCCTTGGCCAGGCCCTCCATACGGATTTGGTATTCCAAAAGCCTTACCACATAATCCGGAGCATGCCGAACATCGTGTTCCCAGTCAGTCACCGTTCTGTAGGGTATCCGAAAATACTCGCAGAACTGCTTCCGATTCATACCGGTACTCTCTCTCAGCGCTCTTACTCTGCTGCTGCAGTCCATATCGCTCCTCCTCTTTCTGAATCACGCATTGCGTATATTATATCATGTGTCCAGGCATTACGCAATGCGTGTATCATCGTTTCTCGTATGTTTAGAGTTGCGGGATCTTCTGTACGGTTGTACAATACTCATGTATCATCAATTCGACAATAGTAGGAGTGTGTATCATGAAAAAACCTCTGATCGGCGTCACGCCGCTCTACGACTATAACCTGAGCAGCTGGTGGATCATCCCGGGCTACCTGGAGGGCATCCAGAAGACCGGGGGCCTTCCGGTGATGCTGCCCTTCACCGACAGCGCCGAGGACGCATGGGACCTGATGGCGGACCTGGACGGCCTCATCATCACCGGCGGCCCGGACGTGAACCCGCAGATCTACGGAGAGGAACCGATCCTGCAGATCGGCCTGCTCGCCCCGAAGCGGGACGTGAACGAGAAGCTGTACTTCGACGCGGCCATCGCCATGGACAAGCCGATCCTGGGCATCTGCCGGGGCCACCAGTTCATCAACGCCATGTTCGGCGGTACCCTCTATCAGGATCTGCCGACCCAGCATCCGCTGCCGACGAACCACAGCCAGAAGGAGCCGAACTACATCGCCTCCCACCGGGTGGACGTGCTGCCGGATACCCCGCTCTCCGCCTGCATGAAGGGTGCGGAGAAGATCCGGGTGAACTCCTTCCACCACCAGGCCATCAAGACTCTCGGAGAAGGCCTCGCGCCGATGGCCATCGCGGAGGGCGAGGACCTGGTCGAATCCTTCTACGCGCCGGAGTACCGGTTCATCTGGGGCACCCAGTGGCATCCGGAGCTCCTCCACAAGTCCCCGGAGGAAGAGCTCAAGACCCAGCAGCTCTCCATCTTCAAGGCGCTGGTGGAGGCCTCCGCCGCCCTCTAAAGCGAACAGTTATGATACCCATGAGAGGAACGGCACCATGCCGCTCCTCTTTTTGCTCTTGCATGTTAATGTGATATATTGTAGAATGAGTGTGTTACTTTTTTAACGAGGCAATATGAGAATGAAAAGCGCCGGTGACTCCGGCACCCACAGGAGGACTACATGTACAGGACATCATCCCTCGACCGCCATTACCAGGGGAAACTGATCACCGCGGATCAGGCGGCCGCTTTGGTGCGCCCGGGCGACCGGGTCCACTTCGGCTTGGGCTGCGGCCAGGTCGTCGACATCGACGCCGCGCTGGCCCGCCGCGCGGACGAGCTTTCCCACGTCACCATATTCAGCACCGCCTCTCTGATCGACAAGCCGTTCAAGGTCTACGAGGCCACAGAATCCAACAACCAGGTGCGCTTTGTTTCCGCCCACTTCGGACCGGCTGACCGCCACATGTCCGACGCCGGCCGCTGCGCCTATCTGCCGATGATGTTCAGGGAACTGCCGTTCTACTGGACCAGCAACAACAACGCCCTCGATATCGCCTGCTTCCAGGTGGCGCCGATGGACGAGCACGGCAACTTCAACCTTGGGCCGCAGGTCTCCGACATGTGGGGCGTCATCCGCTCCGCCAAGACCATCATCGTCGAGGTCAACGAGAACATGCCGATCGCCCAGGGCCACCAGACCCAGCTGAACCTCTACGGCGTCGACTACGTCGTAGAGGGCAGCAACTCCCCGCTGCCGGTCATCGAGCGCAAGGCGCCGACGGAGACCGAGCGCCGGATCGCCTCCCGGGTCGTGGAGCGGATCAGGAGCAACAGCACCCTCCAGCTCGGTATCGGCGGCCTGCCGTCCTGCATCGGCTCCCTGATCGCGGACTCCGATCTCCGCAACATCAATGCCCACACCGAGATGTTCGTGGACGCCTACGTGGACCTCTTCGAGGCCGGCAAGCTGACCGGCAACAAGCGCATCGACCGGGGCAAAGCCGTCTACACCTTTGCCGGCGGCACCAAGCGCCTCTACGATTTCATCGACAACAACCCGATCTGCTGCACGGCGCCGGTGGACTACGTCAACGACACCCACGTCATCGGCAGCATCGACAACTTTGTCTCCATCAACGGCTGCATCCAGGTGGACCTCTACGGGCAGGTCTGCTCCGAGACCGTCGGCCCTCGCCAGATCAGCGGCAACGGCGGCCAGTTGGACTTCGTCATGGGCGCCTTCGCCTCCAAGGGCGGCCAGAGCTTCCTCTGCACCCCGTCCACCTTCACGAAGCCGGACGGCACCGTGGAATCCCTGATCGTGCCGACCCTGGCGCCGGGCTCCGTGGTCACCACCCCGCGGCAGGCGACCCACTTCATCGTCACCGAGTACGGCGCTGCCGACCTGAAGGGCAAGAGCACCTGGGAGCGGGCGGAGCTTTTGATCGACATCGCCCACCCGAAGTTCCAGGACGAGCTGGTGAAAAAGGCCGAGAAGATGGGCATCTGGAAGCCATCCAACCGCAGAGTCTACTGATCCGACAAAAAATACCAGAGGCAGGGCGCCGGCCCTGCCTCTTTTTCTGTGCTCTTATCATTCGTCCACCAGCCGGTAGCCCACGCCCACCTCGGTGCGGATGTACCGGGGTTTCCCCGGGTTCGCCTCGATCTTGCGGCGCAGCCCCGCCATCAGCGCCCGGAGCGCCTGGGTGTCGGTGCCGTAGGTCTCCCCGTAGATCTTCTGGATGATGAAGCCGGTGGTCAGCACCTTGCCCATGTTGCGGAACAGCAGGGACAGGAGGCTGTACTCCATCGGCGTCATGTGGATCTCGCGGCCCTCCAGGTAGACCAGCCGCTTCGCCAGATCCATGGACAGGTCTCCCACCTGCAGCACCGTTTGCTCCTGTCCCACCCGGAACAGGCGGAGATGGCGGATGGCGACTTTGATCCTGGCCAGAAGCTCCGTCGTGGAGAAGGGCTTTGTCAGGTAATCGTCGGCGCCCAGATCCAGGGCCGCCGCCTTTTCCTGGTCCTGATCCCGGGCGGAGACCACGATGATCGGCATCTCCGACCACTCCCGGACCCGGCTGATCAGCTGCTTGCCGTCCATGTCCGGCAGGCCCAGGTCCAGCAGCATCAGGTCCACGTCCCCCGCGGAGAGGAGCTCCAGGGCCGCCGCCCCGGTCCCCGCCTCGCAGTGGCGGTAGCCTTCGTTTTCAAGGGTATAGCAGATGAAGCGGGCGATCGTCAGATCGTCCTCCACGACCAGCACCCGTTCTTTGTTCGGTTCAGCCATTTTGGTCCTCCATCGGTATCGTAAAAGTGAATTCCGCCCCCGGTCCGTCCGTCCGGTTCCGGGCGCTGATGACGCCGCCGTGGGCCTTCACCACGGTCTCGCAGATCGCCAGGCCAAGCCCCATGCTCCGGGCGGATTCGGAATCCCCTGCCGCATCGGTGTAGAAGGCCTGGAAGATGTGGGGCAGGTCCGCCTCCGCGATGCCGCTCCCCCGGTCGCTGACGGTGAACACCGCCTGCCCGGCTTCCCGGTCCGTCGTGAGGCTCACGCCGATCTCGCTGCCGGTCTCCGTGTGCCGGACCGCGTTGTCCAAAAGGTTCAGCAGCACCTGTTCGACCAGGCGGGCGTCCATCGGCACCAGCACCAGCTCTCCCGGCACGTCCACGGCGAATTCCCGGTCCGGATGGCGCCGGGCCGTCAGGCTCACCGCCGCTTCGATGACCTCCTCCGCCGCTTCCGGCTCCTTTTTGAGGGCGATCCGCCCGTCCTGCAGCCGGGTCAGGCTCAGTATGTTGTCCACCATCTGGCGGAGCCGCTCGCCGTCGTTTTTGATCCCCTTGGCGATGTCCCGGCGCACCTCGTCGCCGTCCCGCTCCTCCATGGTGATCAGCATCTCCGCGGAGCCCACGATGCCGGACAAAGGCGTCCTGATGTCGTGGGAGATGGAGCGCAGCAGGTTGGCCCGGGTGCGCTCGCGGGTCATCTCCTCCCGGTCCCGGATCCGCTGTTCCTCGGAGTAGACCCGGTTCATGGCGAGGGCGATGCTGGCCATCATGGACTCCAGCATGGCGTCCTCCGATTCCTCCAGCTCCTGCAGGCCCCGCTTCGGGATGGCGATCACCGCGAGAGGGTTCTCCGGTCCCCGGACCAGCCGGCAGGCGTGGTCGCCGAGCTCAAAGATGTCCCCATCCCCTTCGAGCCTCTGCAGCAGGGCATCCCGGCTCTCCGTCCGGAAAGGCCTGGTGTGGGCCGCGTCCTCCGGCCATTCGCAGACCAGCACGGTCTCCCCGGGCTTTCCCTCATCCGTGAAGAGCACGCAGGAGGTCTCGCAGCGGAGGCGGCCGCTCAGGGCGTAGATCGCCGCCGCAGCGATGTCCCGGATCTCTCCGGCGTCCGTCAGCCGGCTGTTCAGGTCGTACAGCGCCCTGGCCTCCTCCTCGTTCTTCTCCGCCGCCTGGGCCGCCAGGGTCGCCCGGGTGGTGATGGTCCCCGTCGCCACCACGATGACGATCAAAGACAGGAAGGTCACCGAGTAGTTCGTGTCCCGCACCGAGAAGTTATAGAGCGGTTCCGCGTAGAAGAAGTTGAAGATGAAGGTCGCCGCCGTCGACGCCGCAAGGCCGACGATGTAGCTGTTCGTGATCCAGACGATGAGGAGCACCGCCAGCAGGTAGATCGCCAGGATGTTCGTGTCCGGCAGCTCGAGGCGGCTGAAGATGGAGGCGATGATGGTCGCCAGCAGGAAGATCCCCACCGCCAGCAGATATTGTTTTTTCTTCTTTTGCTTTTTCTGTTCGTTCATATCCCCATTGGGGGCAGCCCCCCGCCGCCCGCTATTATTATATGCGATTTCGCGCCGAACTACAATTCCTTGCGGATGGTGGTATAATCTGAGTTAGGGCCGCTCTCTGCGGCCGGAAAGAGAGGATCACACATATGGAATATACAGACCGCCTGCTCCGGGACACGGTGATCACCGTGGATCTCGGCGCCCTGGCCCACAACCTTCGCACCATCCGGGCCCTGGTGGGGCCGGACGTCGCCATCATGGCGGTGGTCAAAGCCAATGCCTACGGGCACGGCGCCGCGGCCGTCGCTCCGGTCTTCCTGGAGAACGGCGTCACCTACCTGGCCGTCGCCACCCTGACGGAGGCCCTGGATCTCAAAGCCGCCTGCCCGGAAGCGCCGATCTTCATCCTGGGCCAGACCCCGGCCCGGCTCATGGACATCGTCGCCTCGGAGGGCTTCACCCAGGCCGTCACCGGCCTCGAGGAGGCGAAGGCCCTGTCCGAGGCAGCCTGTGCCCTGGGCCGCAGGGCGAAGGTCCACCTGAAGTTCGATACCGGCCTCGTGCGGCTGGGCATGCGGGACCCGGCCGAAGCCCTGGAGATTGCGAAGCTCCCGGGCCTCGAGATTGAAGGCGCCTTCTCCCACCTGGCCCTGGCGGGAGCGGAGAGCGACCGGGCGCAGTTCGAAAAGTTCCTCGCCTTCACCGACGGCCTCACAGCTGCCGGCGTGCCGCTCCGCTACCGGCACATCGCGGACTCCGTCGCCACCGTGGACGTGCCGGCCTACCGGCTCAATATGGTCCGGCCGGGCTCCCTCTGCTACGGCCTCCACAGCTGGGATTCCGACGCCGAGGTGGATGTGCGGCAGGTCCTCCGGTTCGAGACGAAGGTCAGCGCCGTCCACACCGTGGAAGCAGGCGAGGGCGCCAGCTACGAGCACCGCTGGCGGGCGAAGCGGCCTTCCCTCATCGCCACCCTGCCCTTCGGCTACTGCGACGGCTACCCGCGCCGCCTGTACGAGCAGGGCTACGTGACCATCAAAGGCGTGCGCTGCCCGTTCGCCGGTCTGATCGGCATGGACCAGTGCATGGTGGACGCCACCGACGTGCCGGACCTTGCCCAGGGCGACCCGGTCGTGATCTACGGACTCGGTGACGGCGACGGCATGAGCCTCCAGGAGGCCGCCGACCTCTGCAAGACCTTCAAGAACGACATCATCGCCCGGCTGATGGCAAGGCCGCCGCGGGTGTACGTCCGCTGATCCTGAACGCGAAAGACGCCTCTGCACATCCCG
>CADCOV010000078.1 GCA_902803185.1 uncultured Eubacteriales bacterium | reverse complement strand
GCGGGAATCTCCCCACTTCCGCTCGCTGTAGTAGTTATGATAGGTCTTGCGCTTGTAGTCGATCTCCTTCATCATGTCCGCAGCGTCATCCGCAGAGATGTCGTAGAGGTCCATGGTGCGCCGCACCTTGTCCTCGTGGGTCCCGGTGATGAAGAAGCTGATCAGGGCGTCCCTGTCCCTGAGCACGTTCTCCGAGCAGCGGCCGATGACGACGAAGGACTCGCCGCTGTCCGCCAGGTCACGGATGAACTTGAACTGGGCCTCCGCGACGCCGTCCTCCATGGAGGTGCTGAGGCCGCGGACGTTCCGGCTGAAGAGGTCCTTCCAGGAGTGCCGCTCGTCGTAGCGCTTGACCTCCTCATAGCTCAGGCCGGATTCCTTCGCGATGTCCTCCAGGATCGCCGCGTCGTAAAGCTTGAGACCGAACTGCTCCGCCAGCTTCTCGCCGATGACGTGCCCGCCGCTGCCGAACTGCCGTCCGATCGAAATGATCATCTGTTCCGCCATGATAGTCCCCTTTCTATGCGTGTCTATGCGTAGTAGAATCCCGTCGACGGATCGCTGTACTCCGCGACCCGCTCCTCATACGCCTTCATCGCGGTCTCCTCGAAGGCCGGATGGACGCCCGGGAATCCCATCTCCTCCAGCACCTTCACCATCAGAGGCGGGTTCATGATGAACAAAGGCCCCAGCGTGTAGGTGGCGTAGAAGTTCTTGTGATGGATGCCCTCCGTCTTGCAGTCCAGGTGGAAGCCCGGTCCCCGCACCATGTCGAAGAACGGCTCCACTTCGCCGTCGTACCAGCTGTGGCCGAACTGGCTGTGCAGGCCCATGACTTTGATCCCCTTGTATTCCTGGAGACAGAGGCTGTTGTATCTGTGGATCATGTCCCGCTCGGTGTGGAACGGGAAGATCGCCAGGCCCTTGACGTACTCGCCGCCGGCGGCCTCAAAGGCCACCGGGCCCTTCTCCGTGATCCCGCTGCCGAAGACCTCCAGGGCGTTGCCGGTGATCAGGAAGTTCTGGCCGCCCTCGATGGCATCGATGATCTCCTGCCGGTACGGGCTGAGCTTCTCGATGACCAGGAGCTGGGCGCTCTCGGTCATGGTCCCCATGTAGACCAGGTCGATCTTCTCGGCCGGGTCCAGGAACTTCGGTTTCTCGGTGAGCGGCGTCTCCAGGACCTCGCAGCCCGGGACGGCCCGTTGGATGGCGGTGACGTTGGCGTGCTCGCCGTAGAGGCAGGCCACTTCTCTGTAAAGGTATTCGATCCTCATGCCTTACGCCTCCTTTTCCCGGATCATGTCCGCGATCTGCTTCGCCAGGTCCAAACCGTTCTGGATGATGTCGAGATCGTAGAGGACGTAGATGTTGTCGTTCTTGAAGAGCTGGAGCTTCTCCGGCATCTCCTCCATCTTCTGCACCCGGGTGATCCTCTCCTCCGGCACGCCGGCGTAGAGGAGCCTGAGCTTGTAGTCGGTGCCCCGGTCGCCGAAGACGATCCACTGCTTGACCCTGTCCTCGGCCAGGAGCTCCAGATCCCAGTCGTAGATCCAGCAGGTGTCCTCGGACCAGTGGATCTTGGCGTCCAGGGAGTTGGTCATGATGATGATCTCCTTGTCGCCCGGCTGGGCTTTGATGTATTCCGCGACCCGGGAGGCGGCGTAGCCGTTCAGGCCCTTGCAGAGCATGGTCCTCACGTGGCTCCCGTTCACCTCGATGTCGTCGTATCTCGTCTTGGCGATGCCCACGTCATCCCGGTGCATGGCCTTCGCGATCTCCTCGTAGGAGTAGCCGAGCTCCTGCAGCATGGCGATGACCGCCACCTGGTTGTAGATGTTGAAGGTGCCCTCGTTCAGCAGCGGGAACCGGCCCTCCTTGCCCTCGCCCCGGAAGCCCATGGTCATGGCTTCCTTGTCCACGTCAAAGGCGGCAAAGTCGTACTCCGGCGCCTTGAAGCCGCAGGCCGGGCAGTAGACCTTCCCGATGTTGCTGTAGCGGATGTATTCGAACTTGAGGCGGGCGCTGCACTTCGGGCAGATCACCACGTCGTTGATGATGTTCCTGGACTCGGTGAGGTCCCCCGCCAT
>CADCOV010000077.1 GCA_902803185.1 uncultured Eubacteriales bacterium | reverse complement strand
TCTATTAGGAGTATAGGAAGGAGAAAATATGGATATCAGAGACACGGTAAAAGCGGAACTCAAGCAGGTCTTACATGAACGAGAAGAGTATAAGAGCCGAATCACAGATCACGATCCGTTGCGATTGAAAATGTACAGCACCGGAAATGGGTTACGGTATCGCAAGTTGCTGCCAAGAGAGGATACAGCCTATCCTTATTACGACAGCAAGACCATCGGTGGCGCCGATTCCCCGGAGGTCCAGGAGATCCAGGCGAACCACTTCTATAAGAAGGCCATCGAGGTGCTGGACCAGGACGAGGCGGCGATCCGGCGGTTCATGAAGAATTACCGGCCCCACGATCCCGCCAGCATCACCGAGATGCTGTCACCGGCCTACCGGCCGGCGGCTTCTGGCTTGTGGCTGCCGGAGGAGGAGGCGCGGGCCAGGCAGCAGCAGGCGGTGGAAGAACGGAAGCGGGCGAAGGAAGAGAGAGAGGAACGGGCGAGGAAGCGGTTCGGGAAGTACGGGATCGGCGATCATAAGATCCGCACGGTGACGGGGGAGATGGTGCGGTCCCGGGCGGAGGCGATCATTTACAACGCGCTGCATGCGGCGGGAGTGCCCTTTGTTTATGAGGATACGCTTTGGCTCAAGGATCGGAACGGCGGATTGGAGGCGGTCTCGGCGGACTTCAGGATCATGATCGAGCCGGATGTGGTCTGGGAGCATTCCGGCAGGTTCGGGACGCCGGAGGGGCACGACAACATCCATCATAAGCTGGATCTCTATTTCCACAACGGGTACACGCTGGGGGACAATTTGATCATCACGATGGATGACCATGAGGGGAGTTTGAACACGCAGAGCCTGCAGCAGATCGTGGAGATGCTGGTAGAAAGGGCGGGGCGGTAGAAGAGAAAGCCGGGCGTGAGGGCCCGGCTTGCGTTCGAAGAAATGCGGTATCCGTACCGGCGGCTAAAGCCGGTGCTTTTTCATGAGGCGCAGGTTCAGCGCGTCCAGGTAGAAGGAGGCGAAACACAGCCAGGCGATGCCCATGGACCAGCCGCCCAGGATGTCGCTCGGATAGTGGACGCCCAGGTAAGGGCGGGAGAGGCCGATCAGCAGGATCAGGACCGCGAGCAGGACGGTGAGCACGTTGGCGACCGTTTTGTTCGGACAGTGGCGGCGGATCAGGTAGATCACGATGCCGTAGCAGATCACGCTGTTCATGGCGTGGCCGCTCGGGAAGGAAAAGCCGTGCTCCTGGATCAGCCAGACCGCCGCGTCAGGCCGCGGGCGGGCGATGAACTTCTTCTCCAGCGTGTAGAGCACGTAGCCCGGTACCGCGCAGGCTGCCGCAGGGATCCCGATGCGCCAGCGGGTGGCCGGGATCAAAAGCAGCGCAGCGGCGACGGCCAGGATCGCGGTGTGGCCGCCGAAGAAGGTGATGAAGCGCCAGAAGGCGGTCAAAGCATCGGTCCGTCCCCCGTAGATGGCGCTGCGGACCGTGTCGTCCAGAGGCTGGATCGTTCCCGTCACCACCAGGATGGCGAGGATGATGAAGAAGCCGGCGGCTGCGAAGCCGGTCAGGATGCGGCGCCTTCTCTGCGCCGTGGTCAGTCGTTCCATGGTACTACCCTCCAAATGAAGATCTGTCTATATTATAGCCGTTTTTATGGAAATCGCCAGCGGATTCATGGTATGATTAAGGAAATCCCGGACAGGGATCCTGCAACAAAAGAGAAATGGAGTCATCAGCTCATGAAGATTTTAGGAAATATCGGCGGGCTTGCCTATCTGGTGGGGAGCGTCGCCAAGAACAATTACCACCTCTCGGTCCTCAGGGACTTCCGCGAAGCGGAGGATTGGGAAGGGGAGCGGGAGTACCTCGCCGCGATCACCGCGGACTGGGCCTGGGAGGTCCTCGAGCACTTTGATTTCCAGCTGGACGTCGTCGGGTGGGAGAACGTGCCGGAGGGACCGTGCGTCTTCATCTCCAACCACCAGTCCTACCTGGACATCATCGCCTTCTTCGCCGCCCAGCAGCGGCAGCACCAGCTCAGCTTCATCGCCAAGAGCGAGTACGAGAAGACGCCGATCCTGCACACCTGGATCGACGCGACCCGGGGCCTGTACATCAAGCGCGGGGACGCCCGGGAATCCCTCAAGTCCATCCAGGCCGGCGCGGAGCTGCTGAAGCAGGGATACTCGCTGGTGATCTTCCCGGAGGGCACCCGGAGCCGCGGGCCGGAGATGGCGCCGTTCAAGCCGGGCAGCTTCAAGCTCGCGAGCAAAGCCAAGGTGCCGGTGGTCCCGGTGGTCATCGACGGCGCCTACAGGGCCTTTGAGGAGAACGACAGATTCCAGAAGCACCAGAAGGGCTCCATCACCTTCCTGCCGGCGCTCCCGACTGACGGCGTTTCCAGGACCGAACTGGCGGAGATGCCGTACAAGGTGGAGGCCATGATCAAAGAAAAACTGGCGGAAGGACGCAGGGAAGAATAGCATAAACAAAGCATAGGGCGCCGCCTGTCCGGGCAAGACCGGAGGGCGGCGCCTTTTGTTGGGAGGATACCGGGGAAACGCAAAAAACAAGAAATGGGGCCGCAGGGGCGGTCGTTTTATCTATCCAAAAACAAAAAGAAGTAAGGCGCAGATGGCGAAAATGTAAAATTGTGTTGCATAACAGAAAAACGACGGTTAAACGGCCGATATTTTGGTGAAAAGATTTTATTTCAAAAAATAACAAAACAGTTATAGTTTCATACGCTAAAGCGTTAATCGTCTTTTAGTGTGTATACAAAAAATTTTTTGAAGAAATTGGGCAAAAAACTAATGACAAATGGAAAAATGCTGTTATAATGTGCTTGTACATCAGTTGTAAGTTACGTTTGGGATTTGCTTCTACCCATAAGCAGTCCTAAAATAAAAAGTCCAAAATCCATTCGGAGGCAACTCCCAAGCGTACTACACTGGCAGATCAAGCAAATACCGAAATGTTGCCTTTATATTATCGATCAGGAGCTTCCCAATACGGAGGCTCTTGATTGGTTTTGCGGAAAAGGTGTGGGGAATGCGCTATAATGGGGGAAAGAGACAGCATCAGGAGGTAGATCCATGGACGCGAATAGATTTGTCGATTATGAACGGAAGATCGTGGAGAACTGCAGCAAGGTGATCGTCGGCAAGGACGAGGTGATCTCGAAGGTCGTGACGACCTTCATCTGCGGCGGCCACGTTTTGCTGGAGGACGTGCCGGGCACGGGGAAGACCATGCTGCTCAGGGCCTTCGCGAAGTCGGTGGGCGGCAGCTTCCGCCGGATCCAGTTCACCCCGGACCTGCTGCCGTCCGACCTCACGGGCATCAACTTCTTCAACCAGAAGACCGGCGAGTTCGAGTTCAGGCAGGGGCCTTTGTTCACCAACATCGTCCTGGCGGACGAGATCAACCGGGCGACGCCGCGGACCCAGTCCAGCCTGCTGGAAGCCATGGAGGAGCGGCAGATCAGCGTAGACGGCGTGACGACCCGCCTGGAGGAGCCCTTCATGGTGATGGCGACCCAGAACCCGCTGGAATCCTACGGCACCTTCCCGCTGCCGGAAGCCCAGACCGACCGCTTCTTCATGCGGCTTTCCCTGGGCTACATGGAGCGTTCGCAGGAGAAGGGCGTCCTCGGCCGCAAGTCCACCATCGACATCATCGACAGCCTCGCGCAGGTGGTCACGGCGGAGGAGACCGCCTGGGTGCGGGACGCCTACCACGAGGTGCGCGTGGCGGAAGAGGTGCTGGACTATCTGATGGACATCATCGAGGAGACCCGCCGCGACAGCCGCCTGGCCGCCGGCGTCTCCACCCGCGGCGCGATGGCCCTCTACCGGGCGGCCCAGGTCACTGCGGCGATCCGGGGCAGGGAGTACGTGATCCCGGAGGACGTCAAATACATCGCCCCGGCGGTGCTGGGACACCGCCTCGCCAGCGGGAGCACCGGGGGAAGCGCCAAAGCGGCGGAGTACCTCGGCCGCATTCTGGAGACCGTGCCGGTGCCGGTGGAGGACCCGGAGCGGTAAGGGGAAAGCCCAGAGCGGGGAGAGAGGCCCCTTTGGCGGGAAGCGCCTAGCCGAGGGAAAAGCCCCGCGAGGGGAAAAAGTCCCCGCAAGGGAGAAGCCCCGCGAGGGGAGAAAAACCCCGCAAGGGAGAAGCCCTGCGAGGGGAGAGGATCCCCGCAGGACGCGCACCCATAGTTTGAAACGGAGTGTATCATGATCGCCTTCGTCGTGATCCTGTGCCTGGCCGCCCTCCTCCTGGAGCTGGGGCCGCTGGCGGGAAGGACCGAAAAACCGGAGATCAGCTACCGGCTTAGCGAGAAACTGGTGGAGCCGGGACAGCCTTTCAAGACCCGCATCACGCTGGTCAACCGGGGCCGTTTTGTGGTGCCGTTCCTCCGGATCCGGGAGACGATCCCTTCGGGCTTCCGCCTGGAGAAGGCGACGGGCACCGTGTCCGAAGCGAGCCACCAGCAGCCGTGCGTGTCTTCGACGGTGTGGCTCAAGCCGAGGGAGCGGGTCATCCGGGAGCAGACCGTCTCCGCCTCGAAGCGGGGCCGCTACGTCGCCCTGGACCTCAGCGCCTCCACCGGTGACTTCCTGGGGCTCAGGGAGACGCCGATGCGGGTGAGCGCCTTCAACGAGGTGGTGGTGATGCCGGAGGAAGCGCCGGAAATGGCCATCCGGGACGCCCTGGGCGGCGTGCTCGGCGACGTCTCCGTCCGCCGGTTCCTGCTGGAGGACCCGGTGCTGACCATGGGGTACCGGGAGTACACCGGCCGGGAGCCGATGCGTTCCATCTCCTGGAACATGACGGCCCGCCGGGGCGAGCTCATGGTCAAGAACTACGACCACACCCTGGAGGCTTCGGTCTCCGTCGTCCTCGACTGCGACTGCAGCACCCTCCCGCCGGAGGCGGACAAAACGATGCGCCTGGAGGAGTGCCTCAGCATCGCCCGCACCGTCTGCCGCATCCTGGAGGAGAAGAGGATCAAATACGATTTCTACACCAACGTCCGCGCCGGCGGCATGATGGGCGAGTGGCCTTACGTCAGCGAGGGACTGGGTGAGCGCCACTTCCTGGGGATCATGGAGGGGCTTGGCCGGGCGGTATACAGCCAGTACCTCTCCGGCTCTGCGCTGTATGAGCGCGCCGCCGTGGGCGGCGGCGCCGGGCGCGGGCGGATCCTGATCGCGCCCGGCCCTCCCGCGGCGACGCGGGAGCTCGCGCGGCTGCGCGAGGCCGCCGACGGGAGGCTCTGCCTCCTGACTGCGGAGGAGCTCCCTGATACAGGAAAGGAGGAAGCCGTATGACTGCACTCTTCCTGATCAGGATGCTCATGGACCTCTGCGTATACGCTGCCCTCGCAGCGCCCCTCGGCGCCGCCTTTGGGGCGGCGCCTGCAGGCTGCCTCCTGGCGGTGGCAGCCTGCGCCGCGGCGTACGCCGCGGCGGGGCGGCTCAGTGCGCCGGCCTCTTCTTCCGGCGGACGCAGGGCGGTGAGGTATCTGCCGCTGCTGCTCCCGCTTGCGGTGATCGCGGTTTTGGTCATGCAGGCGGCCGCCAACGAAGGGAGCCGCCATGCGCTCGCGCTCTTTGCGGTCACGGCGCCGGCGTTCCTGTACACCGCCTGGATGGTCCGGGACGGGAACTACCCGCTCTCCTATGACCAGTGCGAGCGGGTCTTCCAGCGGTTCTGGAAGCTCTACCTGGGCTATTTCGTTCTGCTCCTGCTGCTTGGGCAGGCAGAACTGCTCAGCACGGCGTCCCTGCCGTTCGGGCTCGTCGCTTTGGTGAGCGGCATCCTGATGCTGCGGTCTTTGCGCCACGACCTGACGGTCTCGACGCAGCCGGCCTACCAGGCCTTCAACGTCGGGGCAGCGGCCCTGACCATGGCGGCCGCCTGGCCGTTCAGCACCGGCGCGTTCCGCCGGGGCGTGGTGGCGGCGCTGGCTTTGTTCTACAACAAGCTGATCCTGCCGATCCTGATGATGCTGCTGGATCTGATGGTCCTCGGCCTCACCGCGGTGGACAAGGTCTTCCATCTGGAGGAGCTGTTCCGCAGGAATGCGGAGGGCGAGCCGCCGCAGCTCAACATCGAGGAATGGCAGCAGGAGATGCAGGAGGTCGTGGTGGGCGGAGAGGCCCGCTGGCTGGTCTACTTCCGGGCGATCCTGGGGATCGCGGCAGCAGCCGCCCTGATCATTTTGCTCTTCCGGTTCCTGAGCCGCCGGGCGGCGGCGGACGGACGCGGGACGGGAAGCGGCACCCTCATCCGGGAGCGGATCGGCGCCGGCGAACGCCGGGCTGCGCCAAAGCCGAAGGGCACCGTCGCGAAGGTCCGCGCCCAGTACCGCAAGTTCCTGAAGCTCTGCGCCGGGCAGGGCCTCATCCGAAAGCCGGCGGACACCACGGAGGAGCTGGGACGCCGGGCTGCCGCGGTGCTGGAGGAGCCGGGCACCGTGGAGCAGATCCGCCGGATCTACATCCGGGCCCGCTACGACGGCGAAGCGACGGACAAGGATGCGGAGGCGCTCCGGCAGCTCAACGCCTCCCTCAAGGAGAAGATGAAGAACGCGGGCAGCTGAGTCTGCCCGCTTTTCATTTGTCGCAAACTCGGAAAAGGCGGCCCTTTGAGATAACAAAAGCGGCTTTTTCTTCCTCCTGCGCCAAGGACCCCCGGCCGGGCCGCCTTCATTTGTCGCAGGACCGGAAAAGGCGGCCGTTTGAGATAACAAAAGCGGCTTTTTCTTCCTCCTGCGACAAGGACCCCCGGCCGGGCCGCCTACATTTGTCGCAGAACCGGAAATAGCGGCCGTATGAGAAAACAAAAGCGGCTTTTTCTTCCTCCTGCGCCAAGCGGCTGCCCCGCGGCACCGGGTCCTGTGATATAATAGGAATGGCGGCCGCAAGGCCGGCGATCCAAAGACAAGAAACGGAGGCGTAGCACACTTATGATAGACAAAGAGAAAAAGCCGACGCTCCTCATCATGGCGGCCGGAATGGGCAGCCGGTACGGGGGGCTCAAGCAGATCGACCCGGTGGGCAGCCACGGGGAGATCATCCTGGA
>CADCOV010000076.1 GCA_902803185.1 uncultured Eubacteriales bacterium | reverse complement strand
GTCTGCAGGTCGATGCCCCACTCCACCGGATACTGGAACTCCTGGCCGGACTTCAGCAGCAGGTCCACCGCTTCGGTGTAGGTGACCCTGGCGAAGTCGTTGCTGACGATGTTGTCCAGGCGCTCGAGGAGGCCCTTGTCGATGAAGCTGTTGAAGAACTGCATCTCCTCCGGCGCATTCTCCAGCACGAAGTTGATGATGTACTTCACCATCGCCTCTGCCAGCTGCATGTCATCCTCCAGATCCGCAAAGGCGATCTCCGGCTCGATCATCCAGAACTCGGAGGCGTGGCGGGCGGTGTAGGAATTCTCGGCGCGGAAGGTTGGTCCGAAGGTGTAGACGTCCCGGAACGCGAGGGCAAAGGCCTCCGCCTCCAGCTGGCCGCTGACGGTCAGGCCGGTGTGCTTGCCGAAGAAGTCCTTGCTGTAATCGATGGCACCCTCCTCAGTGCGCGGCAGAGCGTCCAGATCCAGCGTGGTGACCTGGAACATCTCGCCGGCGCCCTCGGCATCGGAGCCCGTGATGATCGGGGTGTGGACGTAGACGAAGTTCTGCTCCTGGAAGAACTTGTGGATGGCGTAGGCCACCAGGGAACGGACCCGGAAGACGGCAGAGAAGGTGTTGCTCCTCGGCCTCAGGTGGGCGATCTCCCTCATGAACTCCATGGTGTGGCGCTTCTTCTGCAGCGGATAGTCGCTGTCGGTGTCCGCCTCGATGGAGACGGCCTTCGCCTTGATCTCGAACGGCTGCTTGGCCTCCGGGGTCAGCACCAGGGTGCCGGTGACCGCCACCGCCGCGGAGACCCGGGCCTTGGCGATCTCATCAAAGTTCTCTATGTTCTCCGCTTCGTAGACGATCTGGACCGGCTTGAAGAAGCTGCCGTCGTTCAGCTCGATGAAGCCGAACTTGTTGGAGCTGCGGTTCGTCCGGACCCAGCCTTTGACCGTGACCTCACGGTCTGCGTAAGCGGCGGTGTTCCTGTGAAGTTCTCTCAGTTTGATGTCTGTCATGATTTCTCACCTTTGTCTCGTGGATTTGCGCCCACAGGCGCATACTGCACCTATTATAGCACCACGTATCCAAAAAGAAAAGCACCGCGCCCGCGGACTTTCGCGGTGCAATGCCTCCTTATCATAAACACTGTGATTCGCGTTTTGTTCTCTCGGTCGGGAAAGGACTATTCCACTTCTTCGTAGTCCATGTCGTCCAGCGTTCTCGCGCCGTCTCTCTCGTAGACGCCCTTCTCACCGCAGACCGGACAGGCGCCGAAGTCGTCGGCGAATTCCGGGATCATGTCGATGGCGTACTTGAATTTCTTGCCGCACTTCGGGCAATGATAATACATGAAGCTGATGCCCCAGGTCATAACGATACCTCTTTTCTACGGGTCTTCAGATGTGGTTCTCGTCTTCCTTCACCATGCGGATGACCTTGAACTTCCGGTAGCGCAGCATGCGGGAGCGGCGGTTCATGATCCAGGAGATGATGAAGGCAAGGAAACCCACGATCGCGGCGGAGAGGAATCTCTCGCCCCACCCCAGGTTCTTGGTAATAAAAAGGATGAAGACAAACAGGATCACCGGGATCACATAGGCGATCCTCGCGTCGTTCATGATGCGGTTCTTCATCGGTTCCACCTCGATGATGTCATCCCGGTGGACCTTGGTCTTTTTTGTGAATTCGGCGATGCAGCGGCGCTCGTGCGCGTACTCCTCGCCCAGGAGTTCGATCTCGGCGAAGCCGGTGGTCAGGATATCGGTGACTTTGGCGTAGATGGCCATAGGGTTCCTCCTGTCATCGGGGTCCGTGCCCCATTCTTGAATGATAGTCGGAAAGGAGGGTTCAGGGCCCTCCTTTCCTTTCAGTCAGATCAGATCTGACAAAACTTCACGGTTCTGTGAACTAGATGAACATCGGCAGGAAGTACAGGCCGAGGCAAACGATCACGATCCAGAACACGCAGATGAACGCCATGAATCCCCAGACGTCCTTCAGCTTCATGCCAACGACGGCCAGAGCCGGGATGACATACAGCGGCTGGAGCAGGTTGGTGGCTTCGTCGCCATAGACGAAAGCGTTCAGGCAGTTGACCAGGTTCGCACCCTCGATCTGCCTGGCAGCGCCGACGATCAGCGGACCCTGGACGGTGAACTGACCACCCTGGGAAGGGATGAACAGGTTGACCAGGCAAGCGCTGAGGAAGACGAAGACCGGGAGGGATCTGCCGCTAGCGACGGAAACGATCGCGTTGACGAGGACCTCGCCGAGGCCGCCCGGGATGTACATCATGCCCATGATCGCGCCGTAGAACGGGAACTGGAGCATAACGTCGGTCGCCAGGTGAGCGGAAGCAGCGTGAGCAGTCATCCACTGACGCGGCTGGGCGTACAGCAGGGAGTTGATGCCGACGAACATGAAGATGATGAAGTTCATGTTCAGGGAGCCGAGGAAGCCCTTCGTAGCGAAGGAGTAGATCATGTAAGCGAAGATGAAGATCGCGACGATCCACATGATCGGTCTGCAGGTGTTCATCTTGTC
>CADCOV010000075.1 GCA_902803185.1 uncultured Eubacteriales bacterium | reverse complement strand
CTACGACGCCCACAAGACCAACCCCAACGAGGTGCTGGACGCGGACAAGCGGTACCTGGTAGGCGCCGGCATCAATACGAGAGATTACGCGGAGAGAGTGCCCGCCCTGGTGGAGGCCGGCGCGGACATCCTCTGCATCGACAGTTCCGAAGGCTACAGCGAGTGGCAGAAGCTGACCCTGGACTTCATCCGGGAGAAGTACGGCGACACCGTGAAGGTGGGAGCCGGCAACGTGGTGGACGCGGAAGGGTTCCGCTTCCTGGCGGAGGCCGGCGCGGACTTCGTGAAGATCGGCATCGGCGGCGGCTCCATCTGCATCACCAGAGAGCAGAAGGGCATCGGCCGCGGCCAGGCGACGGCGGTCATCGACGTGGCGAGAGCCAGAGATGAGTACATGAGAGAGACCGGCATCTACGTGCCGATCTGCTCCGACGGCGGCATCGTCTACGACTACCACATGACCCTGGCGCTGGCCATGGGCGCGGACTTCCTGATGCTGGGCAGATACTTCGCCCGGTTCGACGAGTCCCCGACCAACCGCCTCAACATCAACGGCAACTACGTCAAGGAGTACTGGGGCGAGGGTTCCAGCAGAGCCCGCAACTGGCAGCGTTACGACCTGGGCGGCGATCCGAAGATGAAGTTCGAAGAGGGCGTGGACTCCTACGTCCCGTACGCCGGACCGCTCCACGACAACGTGACTCTGTCCCTGAGCAAGGTGAAGTCCACCATGTGCAACTGCGGCGCGCTGTCCATCCCTGAGCTGCAGGCCAAGGCCAAGCTGACGCTGGTCTCCGCCACCTCCATCGTCGAAGGCGGCGCCCACGACGTCATCCTGCGCGACAGCAGCCAGAACGCGATCCGTTAAACCGAACAAAACTGAGCCGGCGGCCCTCACCGGACCCGCCGGTTTTGTGATTTTTGAACCTGGAAGGGAAGACACCCATGAGAGATCTGATCATCGTCCTGGACTTCGGCGGCCAGTACAACCAGCTGATCGCCCGCCGCGTGCGGGAAGCACACGTTTACTGCGAAGTCCATCCGTACACCATGTCCCTGGAGGAGATCCGGGCGCGGGCGCCGAAGGGCA
This sequence comes from uncultured Eubacteriales bacterium, assembly GCA_902803185.1. GTDB lineage: Bacteria > Bacillota > Clostridia > Peptostreptococcales > Anaerovoracaceae > Eubacterium_B. Next base: position 1,198 of record CADCOV010000075.1, on the reverse strand, counting down.
TCATCCTGACCGGCGGCCCGAACAGCGTCTACGATCCGGAGAGCCCGCACTGCGACCCGGATCTGTTCCGCATGGGGATCCCGGTGCTGGGCATCTGCTACGGCGCACAGCTCATGGCCTGGAGCCTGGGCGGCACCGTCCGCACCGCGGATACCAGCGAGTACGGCCACACCGAGACGAAGGTGGACCGCACCGGCAAGCTGTTCCACGGCGTCAGTGAGACCACCACCACCTGGATGAGCCACACCGACATGATCGCGGTGCCGCCGGAGGGCTTCAGGGTCACCGCCTGCACCGACAAGTGCCCGGTGGCCGCCATGGAAAACCCTGAGGCGGGCCTCTTCGCGGTCCAGTTCCACCCGGAGGTCACCCACACGGCGGAGGGCGGCAAGATGCTCCAGTCCGTCGTCTACGGCCCGTGCGGCTGCAAGGGCGACTGGAAGATGGACGACTTCGTGGAGAACGCGATCCGGGAGATCCGCGAGAAGGTGGGGGAGGGCAAGGCTTTGCTGGCCCTGTCCGGCGGCGTCGACTCCTCCGTGGCGGCAGTTTTGATGTCCCGGGCCATCGGGAAGCAATTGACCTGCGTCTTCGTGGACCACGGCCTTCTCAGGAAGGACGAGGCGGCGGGCGTGGAGCGGATCTTCGGGCCGGAGGGAGACTACGACCTGAACTTCGTCAGCGTCCATGCGGCGGACCGCTACTACGCCAAGCTGGCGGGGGTCACGGAGCCGGAGCAGAAGCGCAAGATCATCGGCGAGGAGTTCATCCGCGTCTTCGAAGAGGAGGCGAAGAAGATCGGCGCCGTGGACTACCTGGTCCAGGGCACGATCTACCCGGACGTCATCGAAAGCGGCCTGGGCAAGTCCGCCGTGATCAAATCCCACCACAACGTGGGCGGTCTTCCTGACTATGTGGATTTCAAAGAGATCATCGAGCCGCTCCGGATGCTCTTCAAGGACGAGGTCCGTGCGGTGGGCAAGGAACTGGGCCTCCCTGACGAGCTGGTCTACCGCCAGCCGTTCCCGGGGCCGGGCCTCGGGGTCCGCATCATCGGCGAGGTCACGGCGGAGAAGGTGAAGATGGTCCAGGAGGCGGACGCGATCTTCCGGGAGGAGATGGCGGCGGCAGGCCTGGACAAGTCCACCAGCCAGTACTTCGCGGCGCTGACCAACATGCGGTCCGTGGGCGTCATGGG
>CADCOV010000074.1 GCA_902803185.1 uncultured Eubacteriales bacterium | reverse complement strand
CTTCCTGCCGATCGCGGCGGGGACCTGCATCCAGCAGCTATATAACACGGTGGACGGCCTCATCGTCGGCCGGTTCGTCGGCACCACCGCCCTGGCCGCGGTGGGCGGAAGCTCTGCGCAGATCATCAATCTGCTGATCGGCTTCTTCGTGGCCGTCACTGCCGGCGCCTCGGTCGTGATCGCACAGATCTACGGGGCGGGGCGCACGGAGGACGTGCAGAAGGCCACCGGCAACGCCATTGCGGTCTTCGGCCTGATCGGCTGCGCACTGACCGCCCTGGGCCTCGTGGCTTCACCGGCCATGTTGGCGCTCCTGCGGACGCCGACGGATACGATGGCGGACTCCGCCCTGTATCTCAGGATCTACTTCATCGGCGTGCCGTTCATTTTGATCCTGAACATGGAGTCCAACATGCTCCGGTCCGTCGGGGATTCCTACAGCCCGTTCGTGTTCATGGTGGCGGGCTGCGGCACCAACATCGTGCTGGACCTGGTCTTCGTCCTGTTGTTCCACTGGGGCATCGTCGGCGTGGCCGTCGCCACCGTCATCTCCCAGGTGGTAAACATGGGGCTTTTGACCCTGAAGCTCCTCAGGACCAAAGAGCGCTACCGGCTCAGCCTGAAGAGCCTCAAGCTGAACGGCGTCTATCTCGCGAACATGCTGCGCCTGGGGATCCCTTCCGGCCTCCAGTCCTCCATGTACGCGGTCTCCAACATGATCATCCAGATCGGCGTCAACTCCCTGGGGACCATCGTCGTGGCTTCCTGGGCCATGACCTCCAAGACCGACGGCGTCTTCTGGGCGGTCAGCAACGCCCTGGGCGCGGCCATCACCAGCTTCATCGGCCAGAACATGGGCGCCGGCAAACGGGACCGGGCCAAAGACTGCGTCAAGCAGGGCCTGATCCTCCACGTGGTGATCACCGTGGTCATCAGCGGGCTGATCCTGCTGGCCGGGCGGCCGCTGCTCCGGCTCCTCACCGAGGACCAGGCGGTGCGGGACACCACCTTCCAGATGATGCTCTACTTCGTGCCGTTCTACATCTTCTGGTCCATCATCGAAGTCCTCTCGGCGGTGCTCCGCGGCGCCGGCGACACCCTGAGGCCGTTCCTCATCATCAGCATCGGCATCTGCGTGTTCCGGATCGTCTGGATCATGACCCTGTTCCTCTACTTCCACACGCTGTTCGTGCTCTGCATGAGCTACACCGCTTCCTGGCTGGTGACGGACATCGCCATGGTGGTCTACTACAAGAAGGGCAAGTGGATGGAGCGAAGCGGACGGATCCTGGAGAAGTGACGGTTTATCGAGCAAAAATAAGAGGAAGTGCCCCGGCGGATCGATTCTGCCAGCCGGCACTTCCTTTTGTTGTTCATGGAATTCAGGGACGATACCAATGGTAATGCCCCTGTTTCAAAGCGCTTTTGCCGTCATGTTTGCGCTGACAGGGCGATCACCGCTCATTTCTGTATGGGAATGAGGACGATACCAATGGTAATGCCCCTGTTTCAGAGTGCTTTTGCCGTCATGTTTGCGCAGGCAGGGCGATCGCAGCACATTTCCGTATGGAAATGAGGGCGATACCAATGGTAATGCCCCTGATCCGAAGCGCTTTTGCCGTCATGTTTGCGCAGGCAGGACGATCGCAGCACATTTCGGTGTGGGAATGGCAGCCTTACCAATGGTAATGCCCGGGGTCAGAGGGACTTTTCTGCAGCATCAGGGACGACGTCGCTTCCTTTGATCAAAGGCACCTTCCCCGCGAAGGTGAGCTTCAGGGCCCCGGCCGGGCAGGCCGCGATGCAGGCGCCGCAGCGTATGCATTCGGTGTGGTCCTGGCAGCGGACCGGGTCCACGTCCATCAGGCAGGCTTTGGCGCAGGCGCCGCAGCGGATGCAGGCGTCAGGGTCATACTCCAGCCGGACGAGGGAGACTTTGTTCAGGAGGCCGTAGATGGCGCCAAGGGGGCAGAGGACCTTGCAGAAGCACCGGTAGACGATGATGCAGCCGGCGCCGCAGAGGACCAGGATCGACAGCTTCTGGGCGAAGAGCGGTCCCACGGCGGACCGGATGGCCGGGGTCAGGAGCAGGGCGAGGATGCCGCCCTCCAGAGTGCCCGCGGGACAGATGTATTTGCAGAAGGCCGGGTCGCCCATGCCCAGGGCGTTGGTGACGAAGACCGGCATCAAAACGACGAAGACTGCCAGCACGCCGTACTTGACGAAGCGGAGCGGGCGGGGCAGTTTGATCTTCGGGAGCGGGATCTTATACAGCAGCTCCTGCAGCAGGCCGAAGGGGCAGAGAAACCCGCAGACCGCCCGGCCCAGGAGCACGCCGAAGGCCAGGAGCAGGCCGACCACGTAGAAGCTCATGTTGAACCGGCGGTCCCCCAGCACCGCCTGGAGGGCGCCGATCGGGCACGACAAAGTCGCCGCCGGGCAGGAATAGCAGTTCAGCCCCGGGGCGCAGAAGTTCTTCCAGGCGCCCTGGTAGAGCCGCCCGGTCAGCAGGTTCTGCGGCCTGGCATTGGTGAACCCGAAGGCGCAGATCTGCAGCAGTTTTCTTTTTGCGGCGATCGTAAATCTAGCCAAGTCCGATACACTCCATGCAGAT